>CALVON010000038.1 GCA_944350315.1 uncultured Bacilli bacterium
ACCAAGGGTGTATGCCAACTATAAAAAGAACTATAATGATTGATATTTTGCCTCAACTTTTTTGATATTTAAAAATTAGTTTCAATTATAAAAATAAGAATTTATTGCTATCATTTAATATTTTCTTATTTTTAACATTTTTAAAAATGATAAAAAGCTATTGAAGTATAGTCTAAGAATATGTATAATATAATTATAGAAATGAGGTTTGTATGAAGAACAAAATTATTATGGGTTTGTTAAGTATATTGTTATTAGCTTTCAATATATTACTTTTGTATTTATTTATGGATAATAAAAATTCTATATTTATTACATTAGGATATCTATTACTAGTATTTATACTATTTAGAGTATTAATATTTTTGGGTCAAAAATTATTAGTAAAACTTAAAGTATTAAAGTATGCATCAGACGATTTTCATTATTATGATAAGATAGAGCAAGATATTCGGATGAAAGCTAATATTAAATATAAAATGCAAAAAGATCGACTATATTCTTCCATATTATATAATATTGTACTTTTTGTTTTAGTATTCTTAGTTGTTAAACTTAATAATGATGAAGGGATTGTATCTTGTATATTTGTTGGTATTTTATTATCTTTACCATCCCTTATTTTTATTACTCGATTAAATGAGTGGGATGGACATGGAAAATTAGGAGGTGAAAGTGATTCATCCTCTTATCAAGCACCACAAAGAAAAAGAAAAATAAGAGCAACTACATGGGATTTTGGAGGATATAAAGAAACAACTTATCGAGATGAAGATGGAAATAAAATAGGGAGGGCTACCACATTTGATTGGGGACCTGTTAGAGATACAACTTTTAAAGATAAAGATGGAAATGAAACAAAAGTAGAACATTGGAAATTTTAAATTATTATATTAAATATAATGGAATATGAGTATGAATATTGAAATGAGATTTATACGAAGAAAATTTTAAGCTTGATTTTGTGTGGACTTATGTCGATATTTATCTTGAAAATCTGTTTAAGTTAAAGCTTAGTTTTATAATGTAGTCAGTTCTATATTTATGAACTGGCTTTTTTGGTGTATAATATTTTTGAAATACAAATGAGTAAAGAAGGAAGATTTTATGAAAAATAAGAATACTTTTAGAATATTAACCTATGATGAAGAATCTCACTTAAATATTAGTGAAAAAAAGAAGTACTATCAGGATTTAAAACTATTTTTGAGTACTAAACCACTTAATCCAGTTTGGGGATCCTATTTAAAAATTTGCGAAGAACTTAATAAAAAAATTGTAAGAGATATTATTGATAGTAAAAAAGGTTATGATTTAGAGGTTAGAGGACTTAAAAATATTCCAAATAAAACTTGTATTTTTGCATCAACCCATCAGGATTATAGTGATCACTTCAATGTTGTTTTATCAATACCAGAGCATACTGTTATTTTAAATACAATAAATGTAACACTACTATTTAAATTGTTAATGGGAGTAAACGGCATAATATATGTTGATCGTAATTCTGATTTTAGTAGGTTTGAATCCAAAACAAAATTAATGTGTCTTTTAGCACATAATAAAAATATTGTTGTATTTCCTGAGGGTACTTATAACTGCTCTCCTAATAAACTTCACTTGCCACTTCATTCAGGTGTTATTGACATGGCTTTAAAAATGCAAGTTCCTATTGTGCCCATGATTCATCATTATACATATGATGTGAGTGATCCAACTATTAAAAATGTACAAAGTTGTATTGTAGAATTTGCTAAACCAATATATGTAAATTATACTGATAGCAAAAAAGAAAAATTAGAGGAATTATCAGAGTCCTTTAGTACGATAAGATGGAACCTAATACAAGAGAGTGGTACATTTAAACGTGAAGATATTACTATCCAAGAATATATTAATTATGTCTTATCACGTATAGATGCTTGGAGCAAAATAAATGTTAGCATTGATAATGAGAGAAAAACAATTAAAGGTGCTAATGAAGATTTTTATGTATTCCACCACATAAACGATGTAACATTTGAAAATCAAACTTTATTACCTACTAAAGAAAGTATTCGATTAAATGAAATAGCTGATACTCATCTTTCTAATATCTGTTTAGACCGCAATGGCAATATAATAGATGCTGACAAGATTTTAAGATTAGCAAGAAAGCATTTTAACTAATTTACTTTTTATGCGATTTATTGTATAATTTTATTAGAATAAAGAGGTGAGCAAAATGTTACACGAATATTCTAATTTATATTTTCCTGTATGCTCATTAATTGTATCTTTATTAATATTTGTTTTATATTTTAGTAAAAAAAACATAAAAAATAGTGAAACTAAATTGTATTCCACATTATTAAAATTAACATTATTAGAAGCAATATTTACATTTTCACTTACATTGTCAGTTCATTTATTTTTTAATGAAAGTACAACTCTTTATTTCGCCATTGCTAATAAAATATTGTATTCTATATATATTATATGGATATCTATATTATTTTTATACTTTTCTAACTTATCTTACGAAGATAAAGGACAAATGAAGATTTTTAAATCTATTACTATAATATTAGATACAATATTAATATTTTTAATATTTTTAATGCCAATAGAATTAGTCTATTTAAGAAGTGAGAAAATATCAAATTCTTATGGAGCAGCATCCATAATTTTGTACATTGGTTGTGCATTATATATTTTCTTAATGTCAGTTATTACTTTAATAAATTATAAAGATAGTAGCAATAAAAAAAAGTATGTTCCTCTATTTTTATTAATTATATTAATGATTGCAATTATGGTTATTAGAGTGGTTGATCCTTATTTTAATGCTACTTCCAATGTTATTTCTTTTATTGCATTAGTTATGTATTTTACAATTGAAAACCCTGATTTAAAAATGCTAAATAAGTTGCAATTAGCACAAGCACAAGCTGAAAAATCTAATCAAATAAAAAGTGAATTTTTGTCTAGTATGTCACATGAAATTAGAACACCACTTAATGCAATTTCTGGTTATTCTCAATTAATTAATGAAACTGAAGATGTTAATGAAATAAAAGAATATTCTAAAGAAATTGTCGATTCTACGAATATATTATTACACATGTTTTCAAATATTATTGATGTGTATGAATTGGAAAGCAAAGACATAAAAATTAATAATAAAGACTATGATTTTTATACTGAAATTAATAATTTGTTGGATTTATATGAAGATAGAGCAATTGCTAAAAAATTATTACTATTTAGAGAAATAAATCCATCAATTCCGAAAATGTATGGAGATGTAAATATTATAAAGAAAATATTGGTAAATATATTGGATAATGCAATATACTATACTGATACTGGTAACATTACAGTTAAAGTTGAAAATACAGTTGAAAAGCAAAAATGTATATTAAAAATCTCAATAAGTGATACGGGATGTGGAATAAAACCGGATCACCTTAAAAATCTTTTTCAAGACTTTGAAAGAGGTATTTATAAAAATTCTGCTAAGAATGGCACAGGTTTAGGATTATCAATTTCTAAAAGACTAGTTGAATTGCTAAATGGTAAGA
>CALVON010000039.1 GCA_944350315.1 uncultured Bacilli bacterium
GAAGAAGAAATATTGGTGATAATTGCTAGGTGGCTCACCTGTACCCATCCCGAACACAGAAGTTAAGCACCTAAACGCCGACGATAGTGAAAGCGAAAATAGGAAGTTGCCAATATTTTTTTTATTATTTTTTTTACATAAAAAAACAAATTAATTGTATAATTTATATGGAAATTTTATTAAATTTTCATAATTTTTTTATATAATATCAATATTTTTAAAAATACATAGGAAAAACCTAAAAAAATCATAAAAAAAGCTTGATTTTCATATAATTTTCATGTATAATTATTAACTGTGTGACTGGCTTAGATGGGCAAAGTTGCTGATACACCAGGAAGAGTTGTAAAAAGTGTATTAGGTAATTTGTTTCGGAGCAAGTCTATACTAGATATAGGCGAAGGGAGGATACAATATGTCAAACACAAAAGTGAGAATTAAACTTAAGGCATATGAGCACAGAACTTTAGATAAGGCAGCAGCAAAAATTGTTGAAACTGTAAAAAGAACTGGCGGTACTGTAAGTGGCCCTGTACCATTACCAACAGAAATTCAAAAATACACAATTTTAAGAGCTGTACATAAATATAAAGATTCTCGTGAACAATTTGAAATGAGAACTCACAAAAGACTTATTGATATCAACAATCCAAGTAAGGAAACTATAGATGCATTACAACATCTTGACTTACCAAGCGGCGTTGATATTCAAATAAAATTATAAAATAATAGGAGGAAAAAATGAAAGGAATCTTAGGTCGTAAGATCGGAATGACATCTGTATTTGCTAAAAATGGAAAATTAATTCCTGTAACAGTAATCGAAGTAGAACCAAACATTGTCAGCCAAATAAAAACAAAAGAAAAAGATGGCTATGATGCAATTCAATTAGCTGCATTCGAAAAAAGAGAAAAATTAGCAAATAAACCAGAAATAGGTCATCTAAAAAAAGCAAACACTACCCCTAAGCGCTTCTTAAGAGAAATTAGAGGTGTGGATGTAACAAATTATTCACTAGGCAGTGAATTAAAAGCAGATATATTTACTGAAGGAGAAATAGTAGATGTAACTGGCACTTCTAAAGGAAAAGGATTTCAAGGTGTTATAAAACGTTGGAATCAATCACGTGGACCAATGGGACACGGTAGCCAATATCATCGTGGTGTTGGGTCATTAGGAACATTATTACCAATGAGAGTTATCCCAGGAAAGAAAATGCCTGGACATATGGGATGTGAGCAAGTAACAATCCAAAATCTAGAAATAATACAAGTAGATGTTGAAAATAACGTTATCTTAGTAAAAGGAAATGTCCCTGGACCTAAAAAATCATTAGTTTTAATTAAATCTTCAATAAAAAATCCTGGAAAAGTAAATGAACCAGTTGAATTAATAACATATGTAGATGAAACTGCTGTACCAGTTGAAGAAAATAATGTTAATGAAGTAGAAAACGAAGAAAATATTGAAGAAACTAATGAAGAATCATCACAAGACGAATCTAAAACAGAGTAAAAGATATTTGTATATTGGAAAAAATTGTGATGAAAAAGGAGGATATTATGTCTAAATTAGAACTATTAAATATAGATGGTGAAAAGGTTAAAGATATTAAATTAAATGATAACGTATTTGGAATTAAACCTAATGATGTTGTATTACAAGATGCTATTGTATTATATATGGCATCAACAAGACAAGGAACACATTCTACTAAAACTAGAGCAGAAGTTTCTGGCGGTGGAAGAAAACCTTGGAGACAAAAAGGAACTGGAAATGCAAGACAAGGAAGTATAAGAGCAGTTCAATGGAGAAAAGGTGGAATTGCTTTTGGACCTAAACCAAGAGATTATTCTAAAAAACAAAATAAAAAAGAAAGAAGATTAGCTTTATTATCAGCATTATCATATAAAGCAACTGATAAAGAAATAATCGTTTTAGAAGATATCAAGTTTGAAACTAAGAAAACTAAAGAAATGGTTAATTTATTAAATAAATTAGAAATTACTAATAATAAAATTTTATTAGTTTTACCAGAATTAGATGAAAATATTTGCTTATCATCTAGAAATTTAGGAAATGTTAAAATTGTCTTACCAACTGAAGTTAATACTTATGATGTAATAAATTCAGATAAAATGGTGATGACAGAAGCATCATTAAAGAAATTAGAGGAGGTGCTTGGTAATGAATAAAAAATATGATATTATTTACGCCCCAATAATTACTGAAAAAACTGCAATGTTAGCTAACGAAAATAAATATGCTTTTAAAGTATCTCCAAAAGCTAATAAAACAGAAATAAAACAAGCAATTGAAAGTATTTTTAATGTAAAAGTTGAAAGTATAACAACTGCCAATTCGCATCCTAAAAAAAGAAGAGTTGGAAAATATACTGGAATGACTAATAAATACAAAAGAGCAATTGTAAAATTAGCAGAAGGAAATTCAATTAAATTTGACTAGAAAAAGGAGGGAAAAGAATGGCAATTAGAGTATATAAACCAATGACTAACGGTCAAAGACAAAGAAGCGTCTTAAAAAGTGAAGAGATCACTAAAACAACTCCTGAAAAAAGTCTAGTAGTTCCAAAAAAGAAAAATGATGGTAGAAATGATCAAGGAAAAATAACTGTAAGACATCGTGGCGGTGGAGTTAAAAGAAAGTACCGTTTAGTTGATTTTAAGAGAGTAAAAGATGGAATAACTGCAATAGTATCAAGCATTGAATATGATCCAAATAGAAGTGCAAATATTGCATTAATAAATTATAAAGATGGTACAAAATCATATATAATAGCTCCAAAAGATTTAAAAGTAGGAGATATTGTTGAATCAGGAGAAAATGTTGATATAAAAGTTGGTAACACATTACCAATTTCAAATATTCCTGTTGGAACAACAATTCATAATATTGAATTAAAACCAGGAAAAGGTGGCCAACTTGCAAGAAGTGCTGGAAATAGTGCCCAAATATTAGGACGTGAAGATAAATATGTCTTGATTAGATTAGCAAGTGGTGAAACAAGAAAGATTTTAGGTACATGTCGTGCAACAATTGGAGTTGTAGGTAATGAAGACTATTCACTAGTAAAAATAGGAAAAGCTGGAAGAACAAGATATAAAGGAATAAGACCTACTGTACGTGGATCAGTTATGAACCCTAATGATCACCCACATGGTGGTGGAGAAGGACGTGCACCAATTGGTAGAAGTGGACCAATGACTCCATGGGGTAAACCTGCACTTGGACTTAAGACAAGAAAAAATAAAAAAGAATCTAACAAATATATTGTAACTCGTCGTAAAAAATAAAAAGAAAGGATGAACAAAAATGGCAAGAAGTTTAAAAAAAGGACCTTATGTCTTTGATAGATTACTAAAAAAAGTAAAACTACTTAATGAAACAGGGAAAAAAGAAGTTATAAAAACATGGTCTCGTCGTTCAACTATATATCCTGATTTTATTGGCCACACATTTGCAGTTCACAATGGTAAAGAATTTATTCCCGTTTATGTTACAGAAGACATGGTAGGACATAAACTTGGAGAATTTTCACCAACACGTAAATTTGGTGGACACGGCGCAGACAAACAAAAATAGTAACTTATAAGGAGGACTATGATGGAAAAAACAGAAGTTAGAGCAGTGGCAAAAACAATTAGAATAGCACCTAGAAAAACAAGATTAATAATTGACTTAATAAGAGGAAAAAAAGTAGAAGATGCTTATGCGATTTTAGAAAATCAACCTCAAAAAGCTGCTAGAGTTATAGAAAAAGTTTTAAAATCAGCAACAAGTAATGCTGTAAATAACTTTAATTTAAAAGAAGAAAATTTATTCGTTAAAACATGTTACGTTGATGAAGGAATTGTTATGAAAAGAGCAAAAATGGATTCACGTGGACGTGTTGGAAGAAAAGATCATAAAACAAGTCACATTACAATAATCGTAAGTGAATCAAATAAGTAAAGGAGGAACCGAAGTGGGACAAAAAGTTAGTCCAGTCGGACTTAGAATCGGTATCAACAAAGACTGGGAATCTAAATGGTATGCAGATAATAAAGAATTTTCTAATTATTTGCTAAAAGATTCTAAAATTCGTAAATATTTATTTAATAAATTTAAAAGTGCTGGAGTTGCTAATATTGTAATTGAAAGAAATTCCAAGAGAACAGAAGTATTTATAAATGCCTCACGTCCAGGTCTAATAATTGGACAAAGTGGTACAGAAATAGAAAATGTTAAAAAAGAAGTATCAAAGCTAGTTAATGAAAATATTCAAATCTCTGTTGTAGAAGTAAAAAATCCAGATCTAGTTGCAAAACTAGTTGCCGATAACATTGCACATAGTATAGAGAATCGTGTATCATTTAGAGTAGCTCAAAAGAAAGCAATAAGAAATACAATGAAAGCAGGAGCCAAAGGAATAAAAACTTTAGTTTCTGGTCGTCTTGGCGGAGCAGATATAGCACGTAGTGAAGGTTATTCAGAAGGAACAACACCACTACATACCCTAAGAGCAAACATCGATTATGCAACTTCTGAAGCAGATACAACATATGGAAAAATTGGCGTAAAAGTATGGATATATAAAGGAGAAATTCTAGAAGATAAAGATAAGGGAGGTAATTCTCATGTTAATGCCAAAAAGAACAAAGCATAGAAAAACTTTCCGCCTAAAATATGAAGGAAAATCAAAAGGAAATACAGAACTACATTTTGGAGAATATGGTTTAATGGCTCAACAAGGAGCATGGATTACTTCAAATCAAATTGAAGCAGCCAGAATAGCTATGACAAGATATATGAAACGTGGTGGAAAAGTATGGATAAACATTTTTCCTAACTTGTCATTAACCAAAAAACCATTAGAAACTAGACAAGGAAAAGGTAAAGGAAATCCAGAAGTATGGGTTGCTGTAGTAAAAGAAGGAAAAATTATGTTTGAGATTGGTGGAGTAAGTGAAGAGATAGCTAGAGAAGCATTGAGACTAGCATCACACAAATTACCAATTAAAACGAAATTTGTAAAAAAAGAAAGTGGTGAAAATAATGAAAACTAATGAAATTAGAAAGTTATCCACTGAAGAAATAAACAAAAAAATAGCAGAATTAAAAGAAGAGCTATTCAATTTAAGAATGAAGCAAGCAACAGGAAATCTTGAAAATCCTGCAAGAATTAGAGAATTAAGAAAGAATGTTGCCAGATTAAAGACAATTCTTAGAGAAAGAGAAATTGAAGGGTAGAGGAGGACGTCATTATGAATGAAAATGTTAAACGTGAATTAATAGGCGTTGTTGTAAGCGATAAGGCTAATAAGACAATTACTGTTAAAGTAGAAACTTACAAGAAAGACCCAATATATAATAAAAGAATTAAATATTCTAAAAAATATACCGCACATGATGAAAACAATGTTGCAAAGGTTGGCGATAAAGTTCGTCTAGTAGCAACAAGACCATTATCTAAAACTAAAAGATATGAATTAGCTGAAGTAATTGAAAAAGCTATAGTACTTTAGTTCGGAAGGAGGAAATAAATATGGTACAACAAGAAAGCCGCCTAAAAGTGGCAGATAACTGTGGAGCTCGTGAAGTATCAGTAATCAGAGTTCTTGGTGGAAGTAAAGTAAAAACTGGAAACATCGGCGATATCGTTGTTGCTACAGTAAAAAAAGCAACTCCTAATGGTAATGTGAAAAAGGGTAAAGTCGTAAAAGCCGTAGTCGTTAGGAGTAAATTCGGAGTAAGAAGAGACGATGGAAGCTATATTAAATTTGATGATAATGCATGTGTAATCATTAAAGATGATAAAAGCCCAGTAGGAACACGTGTTTTGGGACCTGTTGCTCGTGAATTAAGAGATGCAGGATTTACTAAAATCGTAAGCTTAGCAAAGGAAGTTCTTTAATCCGAAAGTATTAAGGAGGAAAAGTTCATGAAATTAAAGAAAAACGATAAAGTAGTAGTAATTTCAGGAGCCAATAAAGGCAAAGAAGGAAAAATTGTAAAAGTATTAGGCGAAAAAGTTATCGTTGAAGGTGTAAATATTTGTAAGAAACACCTAAAACCAAAAAATAATAATGGAACTGGTGAAATAGTAGAAGTAGAAAGACCAATTCATAAGTCTAATGTTATGATAATTGACCCAAAAACAAATAAGCCAACTAAAATCAAAATGGATTTTGATAAAGATGGCAAAAAAATTAGAATTTCAAAGAAATCTAATGAAAAGATTGACTAATTTGGAAGGAGGGTGGACATATGAACCGCCTAGAAGAAAAGTATAAAAATGAAGTTGTTCCAAGTTTGATGGAAAAACATAATTATAAAACAAAAATGTTAGTTCCTAAAATTGAAAAAATCGTAGTTAATATGGGTGTAGGAGATGCAATTATAAATTCAAAAAATTTAGAAAATGCAGTATCTGACTTAGAAAAAATAACTGGATTGAAACCTGTTGAAACTAAAGCAAAAAAATCAATTGCCTCATTTAAGGTAAGAGAAGGTCATAAAATTGGCTGCAAAGTAACTTTAAGAGGAGAAATGATGTATAATTTCTTAGATAAATTAATTTCAATTTCCTTACCAAGAGTTAGAGATTTTAGAGGACTTTCACCAAAAAGTTTTGATGGTAGAGGAAATTATACTATCGGTATTAAAGAACAATTAATTTTCCCAGAAATTAACTTTGATGAAGTAGAAAAAGTAAGAGGAATGGATATAGTAATAGTTACTACCGCAAAAACAAATGAAGAAGCATATGATTTATTAAAAGAACTTGGAATTCCTTTTAGGAAATAAGGGAGGAAACAATGGCAAAAAAATCAATGATTGTCAAATCACAAAGAAAACCAAAATTTAAAGTTAGAGAATATACTCGTTGCAGTATTTGCGGAAGACCACATGCTGTTATGAGAAAATTTGGTATTTGCCGTATTTGTTTTAGAGAATTAGCATATAAAGGACAAATACCAGGCGTAAAAAAATCAAGTTGGTAATACCTATAATAAAGAAGGAGGGATTTTTTAATGACAGATCCAATCGCAGATATGCTTACAAGAATACGTAATGCTAATCAAATGCGTAATAAAGAGGTTGCTATGCCTACATCAAAAATGAAAGTAGAAATAGCTAAAATCTTAAATAGCGAAGGTTTCATTGAAAATTATGCTGTAAAAGATAATACATTAACATTAACTTTAAAATATGGACAAAATAAAGAAAGAGTAATTACTGGATTAAAGAGAATTTCTAAACCAGGATTAAGAGTATACGCTGGTGCTAATGAAATACCACGTGTTCTAAATGGATTAGGAATTGCTATAATATCTACACCAAAAGGAGTTATGACTGATAAGTTAGCTCGTAAGAATAATGTTGGTGGAGAAGTAATTGCCTATATTTGGTAGGAGTTTAAACATGAGTAGAATAGGAAAAAGAGTATTAACTATACCAGAAAATGTTAATGTTTTATTAAATGATAACACAGTTACTGTAAAAGGACCAAAGGGAGAACTAAAATTAGATCTTATTAAAACTATAAAGGTCAATGTCGATGGAAATAAATTAACCGTAGAAAAATTAAAAGAAGATAAATTTACAAATCAAATGCACGGAACTACAAATGCCAATATCAACAATATGATTATTGGTGTCAGCCAAGGATACAAAAAAGCACTAGAAATAATTGGTGTTGGATATAGATTTGCCGTTAGTGGAAATACATTAACTGTACAAGCTGGATATTCTCATCCAGTAAAAGTGGAAATACCTAATGGGATAACAGTTAACGCAATAAGTGCCACTGAAATTGAGGTAAATGGTGCTGATAAGATAGTAGTTGGTGAATTTGCTGCTAATATCCGTAAAATAAGACAACCAGAACCATATAAAGGAAAAGGAATCCGTTATAAAGGTGAACATGTTCGTCATAAAGAAGGAAAGAAAGCATCTAAATAATAGAGGAGTGAGATTCTATGATAAAAAAAGTTTCAAGAAATGAAATGCGTGTCGAAAGACATAAAAGAATAAGAAAAGAATTATCAGGAACTACTGATAGACCAAGATTAAATGTCTTCAGATCAAACGCAAATATTACCGCTCAAATTATCGACGATGAAAAAGGAATAACTTTAGTTAGTGCATCTACTAGAGAAAAAGAATTAAATATAAAAAACGGTGGTAATATAGAAGCTGCTAAAGTAATTGGAAAAGAAATTGCCAAAAGAGCAAAAGAAGCAAAAATTTCTAAAGTAGTATTTGATAGAGGTGGATACCTATATCATGGACGTGTTAAAGCATTAGCTGAAGCAGCACGTGAAAATGGATTAGAATTCTAATAAGGAGGAACTTATGAACGAAGAAGTCAAAAAACCACAAGAAAACAATAAAGTAACTAAAAATAATGATACTAAAAACATCAAAAGAAGACCTAAAAGAAGTTTTGATAGACCTAAAAGTGATTTAGAAGAAAAAGTTATTTTTATAAATCGTGTTACTAAAGTTGTAAAAGGTGGTCGTCAATTTCGTTTCGCTGCTACTGTCGTAGTAGGTAATAGAAAAGGTAAAGTAGGTATTGGCTTAGGAAAAGCTAAAGAAATGCCAGATGCCGTAAAAAAAGCAACGCAACAAGCAAGTAAAAATTTAATAAATGTTGAATTAATTGATAATCGTACTATTTCACATGAAATAATTGTAAAAGAAGGTGCAGTTAGAGTAATGTTGAAACCTGCCAAAGAAGGAACTGGAGTTAAAGCTGGCGGACCAGTAAGAGACGTGTTAGAATTAGCTGGAGTAAAAGATGTTTTATCTAAAAGTTTAGGTTCTAGTACAAAAGTAAATATGGCTAGAGCAACCCTAAATGCTCTTAAGATGCAAAAATCATCATCACACGTTGCAAAATTAAGAGGAAAAACAGTTGAGGAGATTTTAGACTAATGAAATTAAATGAATTAGAAACAAATAAGAAAAACCGTAAAAGAGTTGGCCGTGGACCAGGTTCTGGAAATGGTAAAACAAGTGGTAAAGGTCATAAAGGACAAAACGCAAGAAGTGGTGGCGGAGTTCGTCCAGGATTTGAAGGAGGACAATTACCATTATATAGAAGATTATCAAAAAGAGGATTCAACAATTATAATTTTAGAACAGTTTATGCTACTGTAAATGTAGGCGATTTAGAAAGATTCGAAGAAGGAACTGTTGTAACAAAAGAATTATTAATAGAAGTTGGTTTAGTAAAAAAAGAATTAGATGGAATTAAAATTTTAGGAAATGGAAATTTAACTAAAAAATTAACAGTAAAAGCAGATAAATTTTCATCTACAGCAAAAGCAAAAATAGAAGATATTGGTGGAACAACAGAGGTGATTTAAAATGTTTAAAACATTTAAACTGTTATTTCACAAAAAGAATAAAGATATTAGAAAAAGAATATTATTTGTATTAATGTGTCTATTAGTTTTTATAGTAGGAAAAACTATTCCTGTTCCAGGGACACAAGGAGCAATATCAGATTTAGATTTATGGGAATTTTATGATGCTATTTCCGGTGGTGCACTAGAAAGATTTTCTATCTTTTCACTAGGAGTAATGCCATATATTTCTGCATCAATAATTACGGGAATATTACAAATGGATATAATTCCATACTTTACAGAATTAAAAGAACAAGGTGCTACTGGTAGACAAAAAATAAATCAAATAAATAGATACCTTGGATTAATAATAGCATTTCTTCAAGGTTTAGCCATGGCAGTTACTTTTGTTCCTAATAGTGGAGCTATAGACTATCTAAAGATAGCCATTATGTTAACAGCAGGTACTGCATTCCTATTATGGTTAGGTGATCAAATGACTCAAAAAGGAATCGGTAACGGAATATCACTATTAATAATGGCAGGAATAATATCAAGTATACCAAATATGTTTATTGAAACATTCCAATCATTAGTATTAGATAATAGTTCATTGTTCTTAGGAATTGTTTCATTTGCCATATTTGTAATGGTTTATATAGCTATTATTGTAGGAATTGTTTACATAGAAAAATCTGAAAGAAGAATACCTATTCAGTATGCTAATCAAACACAATCAGCATATGGTGCTAGACAAAACTACATACCATTTAAACTAAATAGTGCATCTGTAATGCCAGTAATCTTTGCATCAGTACTGTTTACAATACCATCGTTTATTGCAGGACTAATGGATAGTGAGTCATCATTTGCACTTTTCGTATCAAAATATATAAATTATACTACACCAATTGGCTTTACAATATATATGATAGTAATAATTTTGTTCTGTTTCTTTTATACATTCTTGCAAATAAATCCTGCTGAATTATCTAAAAACCTTAATAAACAAGGAGGATATATTCCAGGAATAAGACCAGGAAAAGAAACACAAGATTATATTAGTACAGTAATAGGAAGAATAACCCTTATTGGGGCTCTTTCAATAGCAACAATCGCTGGATTACCAATTATATTTAGTAACTTTATTGATACGGGATTACCAAGCAGTGTATCATTAGGAGGAACTAGTATTTTAATTGTTATTGGAGTTGCTCTAGAAACCTACAATCAAATTGAAAGTAGTCTATTAAATAGAAATTATCGAGGTGGAAAATAAAATGAAGAATATTATATTTATAGCTCCCCCTGCAGCAGGAAAGGGAACTCAATCAAAACTAGTAAGTGATGCATATAATATTCCTCATATATCCACAGGAGATTTATTAAGAGAAGAAGCCAATAAAGAAACTGAATTAGGAAAAAAAATAAAAGAAGATATGGAAAGTGGTAATTTAGTATCAGATACAATTATTACTACTTTATTAAAAAACAGAATAACCCAAAAAGATTGCCAAGAAGGTTATATTCTTGATGGTTATCCTAGAAATATTACTCAAGCTAAAACATATGAAGAACTACTAAAACAATTAAATTATGATAAAGGAATAGTGATTTTCTTTGACATAGATAAAGAACTTGCTTTACAAAGAACATTAAGTAGAATAATATGTTCTAATTGCGGTTCATCATATAATCTTTTAGTAGAAGACTTAAAACCAAAAAAAGAAAATATTTGTGATCGTTGTGAGCATGAATTGAAAACAAGAAATGATGATACTGAAGAAGTATTCATACATCGTTTTGACACATATATGGATAATACAAAAGAGTTGATTGATTATTATGAAAAAAAAGGGTTACTTCACAAAATAGAAGTTGGCCACAAAAGTGCTACTGAAATATTTGAAGAAGTGAAGAAGGTATTAAATGATTAGTATCAAGTCAGAATATGAGATATCACTAATGAAAAAAGCTGGAAATATCGTTTATAAAACACACAAATACCTACAACCATATATAAAGCCAGGAATAACAACTAAAGAATTAGACAAATTAGCTTATGATTATATAATTAGTCAAGATGCAATACCATCATTTTTAAACTATGAAGGTTTTCCTGCAAGCATATGCACTTCTATAAATGAAGAAGTCGTTCATGGAATACCATCTAATAGAAAACTTAAAAATGGTGATATTATTGGAATTGATATTGGCGCTAATTACAAGGGATATCACGGTGATTCAGCATGGTCTTACAAAGTGGGAAATGTAACTAAAGAAAAAGAATATCTTTTAGAACATACTGAAAAATCTTTATATGAAGGATTAAAAGAAGTTAGACCAGGGAATCATATTGGAGATATTTCAAACGCAATTGAAACATATGCTAAAAACCATCATTTAGGAGTAGTAAAAGAACTAGTTGGTCATGGTGTAGGAAATCATCTACATGAAGAACCAGATGTTCCAAACTATGGAAAAAAAGGCTCAGGCCCAATATTAAAAGAAGGAATGACTATAGCAATAGAGCCAATGTTAAATTTAGGAACTAGTAAAATATATATTCTCGATGACGACTGGACAATCATCACAAGAGATGGTCTACCATCTGCACATTTTGAACACACCGTTGTCGTTACTAAAGATGGATATAAAATATTAACAGGAGATGATAATTTTGAGTAAGAACAATATTATTGAAGCCCAAGGAAAAGTTATTGATTTAATAAAAGGTGGTTTCTTTAAAGTTGAACTTGAAGGTGGACATATAGTAGAAGCCCATGTTTCTGGTAAAATGCGCGTAAACAATATACGTATTTTACCAGGCGATACTGTTGTTGTAGAATTATCACCATATGACTTAACACATGGGCGAATTGTATATAATAAAAAATAAAAAATAGGAGGAATTATAATGAAAGTTAGAGCTTCAGTTAAACCTATATGCGAGAAATGTAAAATAATTAAACGTAAAGGAAAAGTAATGGTAATTTGTGAAAATCCAAAACACAAACAAAAACAAGGTTAATAATAGGGAGGAAAAAAGATGGCAAGAATTAAAGGTATTGATATACCAAATGATAAAAGAATTGAAATATCACTAACTTATATATATGGTATAGGTAGAAAATTATCAAAGAAAATATTAACTGCTGCAAATATAGATTTAGACAAAAAAGCCAAAGACTTAACAGAAGATGAATTAGCAAGTATCAGAAAAGAAATAGACAAATATACTGTTGAAGGCGATTTAAGACGTGAAGTTAATATGAACATAAAAACCAAAATGGAAATTAATTCATACCAAGGAATTAGACATAAAAAAAATCTACCTGTAAGAGGACAAAGAACTAATAGAAATGCTAGAACTCGTAAAGGTAAAGGAAAAGTTGTAGCTAATAAAAAGAAAGCTTAGTATTAAAAGGAGGATATTTATATGGGAAAAACATATAACGCTAGAAAACGTAAGGTTAAGAAAAATGTTCCACACGGATGTGTACATGTTCATACAACTTTTAATAACACTGTTATTACAATAACTGATAAAGATGGAAATACAATCAGTTGGGCATCAGCTGGAACAATGGGAATAAAAGGTAGCAAGAAATCTACTCCATTTGCCGCAGGAATGGCTGCTGAAAAAGCTGCTAAAGCCGCAGTAGATTCTGGCATGAAAACTGTAGATGTATTTGTAAAAGGATTAGGTGCTGGAAGAGAATCAGCTGTAAGATCATTAGCAACTGCAGGTTTAGAAGTTAAATCAATTACTGATGTAACACCAATTCCACATAACGGATGTCGTCCACCAAAGAAACGTCGTGGATAAAAGAAAGGGAGTGTGTTAAATGTTAAAATTTGAAAAACCAGAATATAAAGTAAAAGAATATGTAAGAGATAATTTCTATGGAAAATTTGAAATAGAACCATTAGAAAGAGGATTTGGAACAACCCTAGGAAATGCATTAAGAAGAGTAATGCTATCAAGTTTACCAGGAGATGCTATTACTAGTATTAAAATAGACGGAGTAGCCCATGAATTTCAAAAAATTGATGGAGTTATAGAAGATGTTACGGCAATCGTTTTAAATGTCAAAAGCATTGTACTAAAAAATCACTCAAACGACTACAATAAAATACTTCGTATTAGTAAAAATGTAGCAGGACCAGTTACTGCTGCTGATATTGAAAAAGATGCTGACATTGAAATATTTAATCCTGATTTAGTAATCTGCAATTTAGCAGAAGGTGGAAGTATAAATATCGAAATGACAATTTCTAGTGGTAGAGGATATGTAAGAGCTGAAGAAAACAAGAAACTATTTGAAAAAAATAAAATGAATGTAATTGCAATCGACAGTTCATACTCTCCAATAGAAAGAATTAATTATGAAGTTGAACCTGCAAGAGTAGGACAAAACGATCATTATGATAAATTAATTCTTGAAGTATGGACAAATGGTTCTATTACCCCAGAAGAATCAATAGCTCTTGGAAGTAGAATTTTAATAGAACATTTTGAAATATTGGCCGATTTAAATGAAATTGCCGATGAAACTGGTTTAATGATTGCTAAAGTTGAAGATCCTAACGTTAAAATATTAGAAACTTCAATTGATGATTTAGATTTATCAGTAAGAGCATATAATTGCTTGAAAAGAGCTGGAATTTTAACACTTAAAAATTTAGTTGACAAAAGTGAAAATGAAATGATGAAGATAAGAAACTTAGGTAAAAAATCTTTAAAAGAAGTAATGGATAAAGTAAAAGATATGGGACTAAGTTTTAGATCTGAAGACTAAAAGGAGGAACATATAATGGCATACAGAAAATTAGGAAGAGATAATAAACACAGAAGAAGTATGTTAGCTACTTTAACAAAACAACTTATAGAAAACGAAAGAATTATAACAACAGAAACAAGAGCAAAAGAAGTAAGAAAATATTTTGATAAAATGGTAACATATGGAAAAAATGGTTCACTTGTATCGCGTAGATTAGCACTAGCATTTTTACACAACGATGAAGCATGTGTATCTAAAGTGTTCAATGAATTAGCTCCACGTTATAAAGATAGAAATGGTGGCTACACAAGAATTGTTAAATATAAAGAGAGAAAAGGAGATAATGCATTAACCGTTATCTTAGAATTAGTATAAAAGGCAACAATGTTGTCTTTTTTTATAATTATAACAATTAAAAAATACTCATCTATTTTTTTCTTTCAAATTTTATTGTATAATATAAATAAGGTGATAACATGGAAATAAAAGAAAGAATAGACTATTTAGTAGATGTGATAAACGAAGCAAATTATAACTATCATGTCCTAGATAATCCAACAATAACCGATCAAGAGTATGATAAATATTTAAGAGAATTATATATGCTAGAAGAAAAATATCCTGATTTTATTAGAGAAGATTCACCAACTAAAAAAATAGGTGGTGAAGTAATAGATGGATTTAAAAAAATCGTTCACGAAAAGCCTATGATGAGTTTATCAAATGTTTTTAATGAAGAGGAAGTAAGAAGCTTTGATGAACGCATAAAAAAAGAAGGAATAATTCCACAATACGTCTGTGAGTTAAAAATTGATGGATTAAGTGTTTCATTAAAATATCAAAAAGGAAAATTAGTATCAGCCGCTACAAGAGGTGATGGGATAACAGGAGAAGATATAACTCATAATGCTAAAACAATAAAAACTATTCCACTAAAAATAAAAGAACCAATAGATATTGAGGTACGTGGAGAAATATATATGAGTAAAAAAACATTATCAAAATTAAATGAAGAAAAGCAAAAAAAAGGTGAACCGTTATTTAAAAATGCGAGGAATGCAGCTGCTGGTTCAATTAGACAATTAAATAGCAAAATTACTGCGCAAAGAAATTTAGATACTTTTATGTACCAATTACCTAATCCAGAAGATTTTAACATCAAAACTCATTATGAAGCACTTGAATTTATTAAAAAGTTAGGTTTCAAAACTAATCCAAATAATATAATTGTCTCTAATATTGATGAAGTTATTGAATTCATTAAAGAAAAAACAAAAATCAGAGATACTTTACCATATGATATTGATGGAATTGTCATAAAAGTAAATGATATAAAAGAACAACTTGATTTAGGATTTACTGCAAGATATCCTAAATGGGCAACTGCATATAAATTTCCTGCTGAATTAGCATATACCAAATTAAAAGATATTATCTTTACTGTAGGAAGAACTGGACAAGTAACACCCAATGCCATCTTGGAACCTGTTATTGTTATGGGAAGTTTAATTTCCAAAACAACACTTCATAATGAAGATTATGTAAAAGAAAAAGAAATTATGATTGGCGATATAGTAGCTATAAAAAAAGCCGGAGATGTTATTCCTGAAGTAGTCAGTGTTTTAAAAGAAAGAAGAAAAGGAAACGAAATTCCCTTTAAAATGATAGAAAATTGTCCAATATGTGGAAGTAAGTTAACTAGAGCACAAAATGAATCTGCCTATTATTGCCATAATGTCAATTGTGATGCTAAACACATTGAAGGACTAATTCATTATGCCAGTAGAAATGCAATGAATATTGAAGGATTTGGCGAAAGCATTATCGAAGATTTTTACAACATGGGATACTTAAAAAGAATATATGATTATTATACATTTTATAAATATAAAGAAGAATTAATGACATTAGAAGGATTTGGCGAAAAAAGCATTATTAAACTTCTATCAAGTATTGAAAAGTCTAAAGAAAATTCATTAGAAAGACTACTATTCGCTTTAGGAATAAGACATGTAGGAGAAAAAACTGCTAAAATATTAGCTAAAAAATATCAAAATATTGATTCACTTATGAATTCTAATTATGAAGAACTATCAAAAATAAATGATATTGGTGACATTATCGCTAAAAGTATAATTAATTACTTTGATAATACTGAAAATATCGAAATTATAAATAAGTTAAAAGAATACAATGTAAACATGAATTATATTAATAATAATTATCAAGAAAAAAATGAATTTTTAAATAAGACTTTTGTTTTAACAGGAACCTTATCACAAATTACAAGAGAAGAAGCAACTCGTTTAATTGAAAACTATGGTGGAAAAGTATCAAATAGTGTTAGTTCAAAAACAACTGTTGTCATTGTAGGAGAAAATCCCGGAAGTAAATACGATAAAGCAAGATCACTAGGAATAACTATTTGGCAAGAAGAAGAATTTTTAGAAAAAATGAAAGAAGAATAACAAATAGGTGATATAATGAATGAAAAATATAATAAATATGCAACCCTTTTATTAAAAAAAGGACTAAATATAAAAAAAGATCAGCCACTACTTATAAAAGCTCCTATTGAAGCAATTGATTTTATAAGAGTATTAACAGAAGTAGCATGCCAATTGGGTGTTAAGGATATATATTACGACTGGGATGATCTCAAATTAAAACATACAGAACTTAAATTCTTTGATGAAAAAGATATAAAAAATAGTTTGTTTTGGAACAAAGAAATTCATGATAAATATGCTCAAAAAAATGCAGCTTTTCTATTTTTATGTTCATCAAATAATAATATGATGAAAGATATACCATCAGAAAAAATAAAAATAGCATCAACACACTCACTATATACTAGAAAACTATATCGCCAATTACAAGAAAATAATAAAATTAGTTGGTGCATTGCATCAGTAGCCACAAAAGAGTGGGGAGACATGATATTTAAAAATGACAATAATTCTAAAGAGAAGTTATGGAATTTAATATTTGATATCTGTATGATTAATTCTAAAGATCCATGTTTGTCTTGGAAAAATAAAATAGATAACAGCAAGCAATTATGTCAAAAATTAACTGATCTTAACATAAAAACTCTCCATTATCAGAATAGTCTTGGAACTGACCTTACCGTTGAGTTAGCAAAAGAAGCGACATGGTGTGATGGTTCAAGCATAATAAATAATCAAACTCAAATTGTAAACATTCCCACAGAAGAAGTATTTACTACACCTCATAAATATAAAACTAACGGCATAGTATATGCCTCAAAACCATTAGTACATTCAGGAATCATTATAAAAGATATAAAGCTAGAATTTATAAATGGAAAAGTAGTTAATTATGATGCCACTACAGGAATAGAAGAATTAAAAAATATTATTGAATTTGATAAAGAATCCATGATGTTAGGAGAAGTAGCATTAGTTAATGAAGATTCTAAAATATCAAATACAAATATTTTATTTTATGAAACCCTATTTGATGAAAATGCCTCATGTCATATTGCCTTAGGACAAGGGTTTAAAGAATGTTTAACCGATTCATTTAAATTATCAAAATCATCTCTAGAGGAAATAGGCTATAATAAGTCAAAAAATCATGTAGATATCATGATTGGAACAAGCGATTTGACAATTACTGCAACTACTTATGATAATAAAGAAATAATACTATTTAAAAATGGAAATTTTAATATTTAAAAAACACATAAAAAATTAAATTCTACTCATAATATAACTGGTGATATTTATGAATGAAAATAATGAACTACTACTATATATGTACAAAAACGTCGATATGGGAGTAAAATCTACTACCAAGTTAATCAAATTATTAAATCAAAGAGATAATAAGATTAAAAATGTTGTTGAAGGACAATTAAAAGGCTATGAAAATTTTTATAAAAAAATTAAATCATTATTAAAAAGTAACAAAGTTGAGCCCAAAGGGAGTAGCTTAATTGCTGAAATTTCTTCTTCAATTGCCATGGATATGGAATTTATGAAAGATAATAGTGATGCTAAAATAGCTGATATTCTTATTAGAGGATTTACCATGGGAAATATTGAAATAGATAAAAAGATTGATAAATTTAAAGATGATGCCGATAAAAAAATAATAAAATTAGCCAAAGAACTAAAAAAATTTGGAGAAGAAAATATAGAATTATTAAAACCATATTTATAAAATATTAAAAAATTACTTTTTTAATATTTTTTTTATAATAATATTTAAAAAAATAACCTTTAGTATTGCAAAAAATAAACTTTTATGATATATTAATAATGCTTGTGATAAGTATGTCATGGCGAGATAGCTCAGTTGGCTAGAGCATTCGGTTCATACCCGAAGGGTCGAGGGTTCGAATCCCCCTCTCGCTACCATTTAAGATTATTACTAGATAGAAATATCTAGTTTTTTTATTATTTAGTGTGATATTTTTGTTATTTCATTAGTTATTATAGTGAAAGCTTTCAAAAGCAATGGAGATGGTATATTGGATAAGCAATTTATTAAAATCTTTAATTTATACAAAAATGATATATATAGATTAGCATATAGTTACACTAAAAATATATCCGACACTGATGATATAACTCAAAATACATTTGTAAGTTATATAAACATATTGATATATTGAATAATCAGTCTCAAGATATAAAAAAATGGTTTGTTAAAGTTATATTAATGAATGTAAAACTTTTTATTATCATCTTAGAAAAAAAGATTATTGCCTTTACAGAAAAAGAAGAAAATACATTGTTAACCACTTTATATGACAATTATCCTTTAGAGGCAATATTCCAATTGCAAAAAAAATATAAAACTATAATGTTTCTATATTATTATGAAAATTATAAAATTAAAGAAATATCAACTGATGCTATAAAAGTAAAAGAAAATTTAGAAAGTCCTAAAATGACATTTAAAGAAGTTGAAGAAATGTTAAAATTCTCAATTCTTAAACTTCCAGAAAATAATACAAATGATATATATTATAGAACGTCTTTAAATGATAATGGTTCTATTGGTAGAGTTGATTTATGGATTTTATATTTCTATAAAGAAAATGAAAATAAATATATCAGTGTATCAGTAAATATATTTAATAAATATGCTGATGAGAGATACATATTAGTTTTTCAAGAAGGTATTGATGCTATGGGTGAAAAAAATATAGAAAATTCATATAAATCAGAAAACTTAAATACTAATATTGTTGTATATACAAATGATTGGAGTGAAGAAAGATTAACAGCAACATTTGTATATGATGATATTTTATATCAATTTATAGGGCATAATATTTTAAAAGATGAAATGACTTCTATAATGGAAACACTAAAGTAAAGTATATCAAGCAAATTTATGAAAGAATTTGCTTTTTCTATGATATAATACTTATAACAAATGATATAGTAAATTTGTGAAATAGGAGGAAAAATGAGCAAAAAGAAAAAAGTTATTTTAGGAATCATATGCATAATAGTTATTCTATTTGTCATTGATTTAATATGCATTTACACTATTGGTAGACCATTACTTGCCATAAAAAAGGGTAATGAAAAGATGTATGCAGGAATACTTTATGATGTATATTATTGTGATGAATTTTCTACACCAAAAATAAAATTAAAAGGGACAAAATTCTGTTGTCCTAATGGCAATATTAATAAAAACAAAGAATCAACGATAGAAATAGCACAGATAAAAAATGTTTCCATGGATATTTATGATATTTCATTGACAGGAGCAACTCTAATAATAACCGATACAAATAAAAATCCATATACATATGGTGAATGGTATAAAATAGAAAAAGAAGATAGTGGTAAATGGTATGACGTTAAACCAATTATAAATGACTATGGTTTCAATGATATTGCTTATCTTGTGAATGATAATAATGAAGTGAAATTTATAATTAATTGGGAATGGCTATATGGGAAGTTACCAATAGGAAATTATAGAATTCTAAAGCAAGTAAATAATCAATATATAGCTGTAGAATTTAGTATTGCGAAAACCTCATAAATAATTATTTTAAATTATATATCACTGGCATATAAAATTTTAAAAGTTGAGAATACATTAAAATATTCTCAACTTTTTAAAACCAAAATAATTACAAGATAAAACTAAACTAAATGTTTATTTAAGTAAACCAATAGTCGGTTGAATTTATATAAAAATAATAATAAAATATAACTAATAAAGGAGGATTTATATGTCAAACAAAAGTATTGGTAAAATGATATATCAATTAAGAAGAAAGAAAGGAATGACACAAAATGATTTAGCTAAAAAAATGAATGTAAGCGATAAAGCAGTATCAAAATGGGAACGAAACTTATCTTACCCAGATATTAGCTCTATTCCAAAATTAGCAGAAATTCTAGGAACAACAGTAGAAGAATTGCTAAATGCGCAATCTAAAAATAACAATATTAAAAATGATGAAATATTTAATATTATATTAATCAGTATTGGCTTAGCTATGGGAATTTGCATAGTAGTAACTTCAATATTAAAAAAAATTGATTTAAACAGTGCTATTACAATGTTAGGAATAGGTCTTTGTTGTTTATCAATATACCTATTAAAAAATAAAAATAATTTAAATTAAGTGATTCTCAATCAAGAAATATGTAACACAAATGATAATTTGCACTAATTGCGAACATTAGCTAAAATCTTTATCCCATTTGGTTATAACATCATATAATGGATCATCTTCATAAATATATTTAAAATATTGAGGCATAACAACATTGTATGCTCTTTTTTTCATTTCATTTAATGTTAGATATCTCTTATACAGAGTTATATCATATAGTTGTAGAGCAAAACATCTTTTTCTATTTTTTCCAAAATAATTAATAATATCGTTTTTATCTTTTCTTTTATCATACCCCGTCAAAGTTAAAATCTGGTTAACATCGCCACTCAATATTTTATTTACTCTAAAATATCCAATAATAGCTTTATCTCCTTTAGCAGAATATACATAAATTTTTTCATTAAGCAATTCATTTTTTAATGGAGATTTTCTAAATTCATAAATTTTAGTGTTGTTAAAAATTTGTTTTGCATAAAAAGTATTTATAGAAATAACAGTAATTTTTTTCATTTTTTCACCTCAATAAATTATCAATTATAAGTAATAACCACATTATCATTACCAATTTTTTCAAATAGTACAAAAAATTCATCTTCATATAAAATTTTATAATTGAAATCATTTTTAAGAACATTATAAAAAGAATTATTATTTTTATATATAAGTGCATGGGTAATACCATAAAAATTAAATTTTTCTTGATAATCCCTAATTATATATCGATAATCATCAAAAATATCATAATCAAATCCACTAAACTGTTTCGTATATAAATCAGCTCTAGAATCAATAAAAACAGGTATATCATAAAAAAGTAAATAACTTCCAAAATTATAATCATTAAATAATTTTATTTCACTTACATTTAAGTTTTCTTTTATATATTTAGTAGCTTCCACTGGATAAAATTCATCATCGACAAAATCTTCTTTCATGTGATAATTAAATAGTAAACTAGACCCTACTAATGCTAACAAAATACTAGATATAATGACAACTTTCTTGTTAAAAAAATTTAATAATCGTTTATCAACATAAAAGCCAAAATTCTCTAAAAACATAGTAAATACTCTTGCAAAGCATATCGTTCCAATTAAAGCCAGTAGAGCCAGATGTCTAATTGACATAACAGACATAAACACCAAACCACATATCATAAAAAAGTCTCTTATCTTAATCTTTGAAATCAATGCCAACAATATTGTTTCAAAGGCAATAATGATTGTAAAAGGACTATTTATCCACGTAATCATTTGATGTTCCTGAATATAACTTTGAGAATTTCCCATCATCGTCTTAATTAAATAAGTATAAGGCGTATCTTTAATAGGAGTTATAAAACCAGTCAATAGACTAACTAACATTATTAAAAATAACACTTTGATACTATCATTCTTATCTAAAATAAATTTTTTCTCTAAAAATAAAACTATTTTTCCTTTCTTTTTAAAATTTATTTTATTAATAAACCATGATATAACATATTCAGCAAGATAGGGAAGATATAAAATAAAATAAAATGGCCATACTGCAACATGAATATTACATAAAAGCAATGAAATTAATAATAATCCAAATAAATATTTCTTTTTATTATTACGTAAAAAAGATTCTATAAAATAAATTTCTAGAGCAAATAAAATAAAACTAACCAATTGTGCTCTAGCAGTAACAAAACCACTAATAGCAAGTAGACATATAAATGTTGTAAAAGCAGATATTAATACATTTCCACAAACCCTCTTATTGGTTTTAAAAACCACCATTAATAAAATTATAAACAAGATTATTGAAGAAAAATATATTCCCAAAAAACCAAAGAATTTATATATAATGTAAATAAAAACATCATATAACCAATGAGGATAAGTATATAAAAGATTAGTATGAAAAGAAAAATGATCTAACATATCAATACCATTATTTAATATTAATTCCCCAATCTTAATCGTATAAAAAGTATCATTTTGAAATCCTTTCTTTACAGCACCTATAGCCAAAATAGAAATAAATATTAAAAAAAATCTACTAAATTTTTTCTTTAATTTTTCTTCATCAAACATAACTTTCTTTCTATTATTGTAATTCATTTAAACCACCAAGCCAAATATATCATATATCGTCCTTTTTTTCAATAATATTAATTTAACTTAAACGATTTTTTGACATAGTAAACGTGTTGAATAGTAACATATATTATATTAACAATACTCGCAATTACAAATCCCCAAATACCAATAAAAATAGGCAAAATTAATAATAATATATTCTTGATAATAGCACCTACTAAAGTACCAATCATCGCTTCCTTTGCCTGATTAACTGCTTGCATATATGATGTTAATGGACCTTGAATATAATGAAGCAAAAAGAAAGGTGCTACAAATTTAACATAATTATCCCCGAAATTAGTATTATAAATAAAGTGAAGAAGTTCTTTTGGAAAAATCATAAATATCAGTGTAAAAAAAACTCCTATACCTAAAGAAAAAGATATTGCTTGTTTAAGTTTTCTTTTAGTGTAATTATAATTTCCCCTTGCATAATTATTTGAAATAACGGGAAGTAAAGATGTCGAAATAGCCATTGTAAAAAAAGAAGGAATAAGTAAAAGTGGAAAAACATACCCACCAATTACCCCATATTCAAAAACTATATAATCATTACTATACCCAATGCTAGTTAATATAAAGGTAAGAATAATTGGCTCTAAAAAATAAGAAATAGAACCAATTAGTCTACTACCAGTAGCAGATAATGAAACATTTAAAACATCCTTAAATGACTCCTTACAAAATTTAAAATCATTAAAATTTATTTTTTTATCAGGTATAAATAAAATAAGACAAATGATTGAAGAAAATTCACTTACTACATTTATTAATACGACACCCAAAATAGCAATATTGACTCCAAATTCAAGTAGGTTAGGTATTAAAAAAATTATTAAAAATAATCTCACTAACTGTTCTAAAATATTAGATACTACATAGGGCATCATATTTTCTTTTCCATAAAAATATCCTTTTAAAATATTTGAAATACATATAAAAGGTAAAGTAAAACTAATACCCATAATTGGATAATATGCTAAACTATTATTAAGTAAATTATTAGCAATATAAGGAGCAAACAGTATCAAAATAATCATTAATCCAAAATTATATAATAAACTAATTGGAATTAATGGTAAAATAACTTTTTTTCCTGATTGCTTTTTAGCAACTAAATTACTTATTGCAGTAGATAGTGATAAAGTACAAAGAGTAATAAATAAATTAAAAGTAGGGAGTACTAACATATATAGACCAATTCCAGCATCTCCGACGCTTCTAGTTAAAAATATTTTAATAACCATTGCCAAAATTTTAGTAATTAATCCCCCTAATATTAAAATAAGTGTAGATTTAATAAATTTATTTTTCATAATAAAATATATGTTTTTGTAAAATAATTATTTATATTGTGATATAATTAAACAAAGGAAAGTGATATTATGTACCATTTTATTGGTATTAAAGGAGCAGGAATGAGCTCTTTAGCAGTAATTATGAAACAATTAGGTTATGATGTTCAAGGAAGTGATATTGCAAAGCATTTCTTTACTGAAGAAGAATTAATAAAAAACAATATTAAAATAACTAATTATAATGAAAATAACATTAAAGACGAGTTAATAATAATTAAAGGATTATCGATAACTGAAGATAATATTGAATTAATTGAATCCAAAAAAAGAAATTTGCAAATTATAGATTATAATGAAATGGTGGGTCTATTGACAAAAAAATTTAAAACTATTTGTATTGCTGGCTGTCATGGAAAAACAACAACAACCTCAATGATCTCTCATGTGCTAGACCAAATTATTGGCATAAACTATTTAATTGGTGATGGAACAGGACACGCTAAAAAAGACAATAATTATTTTGCCTTAGAAAGTTGTGAATATAAAAGACATTTTTTAAAATACACGCCTTATTATGCAGTTATTTTAAATATTGATTTAGACCATGTGGATTATTTTAAAAATATTGAAGACATTATAAGTGCATATGAAGAATTTGCTAATTCTTCCACTAAAATGGTAATAGCATGCGGTGATGATGAAAATGTAAAGAAAATGAATTTAGTAAAGAAAGTAGTTTATTTTGGATTACATGAAGACAATGATATAAAAGCTACCAATATTTCTTATAATCAAGATGGAACAGTATTTGATGTATACATTAACAATATTTTATATGGTCACTTTGATTTACCTATCTTTGGAAAACATCAATTATTAGACGCTCTAGCAACTATTAGTGTTTGTTATTATGAAAGTATTTCTTCAAAAGAAGTTAATAATAATTTATCGACTTTTACTGGAGCCAAAAGAAGATTTGCAGAAACCAAAGTAGGTGATTGCATCATAATAGATGACTATGCACATCACCCAAATGAAATAAGTTCAACAATTAACGCAATAAAACAAAAATATCCTGATAAATTAATTATTTCCATTTTTCAACCACATACATTCTCAAGAACAGAAGAATTTGCTAATGATATTGCAAATGCTTTATCAAAAACAGATTTTGCATATATTTTAGATATTCACCCTGCAAGAGAAAAACAAGAAGATTATCCTAAAATTACCAAAGATTTAATTATTAACAAAATGCATAATGGATATCCAATCACTATAGAAGACGCCAATATACTTAATAAATATCATAATGCTGTCTTTATCTTTATGTCCCCAAATGATATTTCACAAATAGAAAATGAATTAATTAATTTAAAGCAAAAAAATTAATAAGATAAAAAATTAGAAAAAAGTATTTTATGAAAAAGTAAAATGCTTTTTTTTTTAGAATAATACTAGTGAGGAGGTGATAAGGATGCAAAAAAAATATATTGTTCTTCAAGATGGAATAAAAGAATGTGGTAGTGCTTGCCTTTTGTCCATTATTAGATATTATCAAGGTAATATTTCGATGAACAGATTATTAGAAATGACTAACACTAATAAAGATGGAACTAATTTTTATTATTTAAGTAAGGCCGCTAATGAAATCGGATTGTCATCAAAAGGATATAAAATAGAAAGTATAAAAGAATGTCAATATTTTGAATTTCCATTTATTAGTCAAGTACTTGTTAACCATTGTACTCATTTTGTTGTAGTATACAAAATAAAAAATAATAAGTTAACAATAATGGATCCAGCTAAAGGAATGGTTACAATGTCAAATAGTGACTTTGAAAGCATTTTTACCGGTAATATTTTACTATTAGAACCAATTAAAAAATTACCAGTATATGCTGAAAATAATTATCTCATAGAAATAATTAAAAACGTTATAACTAGTAATAAGAACATTATAATTAAATTATTTTCTTTAACATTTATTGTAACTATTTTAACCTGTATTTATAGTTATCACTTTAAAATAATTATTGATAATGCGATTAATACAAATAAATTTAATATATTAATAATTACTATTATTTTTGTTATAATTCTTTCTACTAATAAAATAATTGAATATTTAAGAAATAATCTTTTACTATATTTAAATCAAAAACTTGATTTATCAATAATTATTACTACCATAAATAAAATAATATCACTTCCTTATAGTTATTATAAAAATAAAACAACTGGTGAAATAATTTCTAGAGTAAATGATTTACTACATATAAAAAATGTTGTATCAAAGATAATAGTCATAATCTTTTTAGATACAATATTATCATTAGTAGTTCTCATTATTCTATTTAAAATTAATACAACCATGACTTTATTGTTAATATTAATAACTATCATTTATTTACTGATCTATTTGACTTTTAAAAATAGTATTAAAAATCATACAAATACTATTCAAGAAAGTAATGCCAAAGTAAATTCGCTTTTAGTTGAATCGATAAGCAGTTATGAAACAATCAAAGGGTTAAATTTAGAAGATAATTTTAAGAAGAAACTAAATAAAGAATATTTAAATACCATAAACAATAATCTATCATTGATAAATCTTACTAATTCGGAATCTTTAGTTAAAGATATTTTAGAAGGTGTAATACTTTTATTTATGACATATGTAGGTTCAGTCTCTATTATGAATAATAATTTATCAATAGGTAGTTTGATTACTTATAACATGCTGTTAAACTACTATTTGAATCCGCTTAGAAATTATTTAGAAATATATAAAGAAATATTTTATGTAAAAAATAGTATAAAAAATATTAATAATATATTAAATTATAAATATGAAAGTTTAGACAAATCAAGTAATTTATTATTAGAAGGAGAAATTAATATTAAAAATTTAAATTTTAGTTATAACAGTAAGAATAAAATCTTAAATAATGTCTCAATAAAAATTCCTAAGCAAAATAAAGTATTAATAATTGGTTCTTCAGGTAGTGGGAAATCCACATTATTAAAAATATTAAATAAATACCATATTGTTAGTAGGGATAAAATTTATTATGAGAAATATGATATTAACGATTTTACTATAAAAGATATAAGAAAAAACATAACCTATATATCTCAAAATGAACTGCTATACACAGCTACAATAAGAGAAAATATTATTTTAGATAGGGATATAGATGAGAAAGAGTTTATAGAAGTATGTAATTTAACATATGTATCAGATATTGTAAATGATAAAGAAGTTTCTTACGATTATCAACTAGAAGAAAATGGCGTAAATTTATCAGGTGGACAAAGGCAAAGAATTGTATTAGCTAGATCTTTATTAAAAGAATCAAATATTATTTTAATAGATGAAGGGTTGAATGAGATAGATATAAATTTAGAAAGAAAAATCCTTAAAAATATTTTTAAAAGGTGCAAGGATAAAACAATTATAATTGTATCACATCGACTAGATAATATGGACTTATATGATATGGTAGTCAAATTAGAAAAAGGTGAAATAAAGGAAGTTTTGAAAAAAAATGAATGATATATTAGATATTGAAATTATATTAAAAAGAAAAAAATATAGTTCCATATATAATGTTGGAATTATATTAATTATTATCTTTTTAATAATAGTTTATATTCTATTTACATATCAATATCAAACATATTATATATCGAAAGGAAAAGTTTTAGACAACAAACTAGAATTGATAGTAGATGTTAATGATATAAAATATATAAAAAACAACTCACTTATTAAATTAGATGATACATACTATAATTATTCAATAGAAAAAATAGGCGAAGAATTAATTATAGATAACTTATATAACAATTATCAATACGTCTATTTAGAAGTTGATGGATTAAAAGAAAAAGATAATTATGTTTATCAAATTAAAATACCTAAAGAAAAGCAGATACTAGCGAAATACTTAAAAAAATATTTTTAAAGGGAGGATAAATGGAATTAAGCAAAGAACAAATGTACCAAGTAAATGGTGGAATTGCTTGGGGAATAATCGCTGGGTTAGCAACTGCATTAGTATATATAGTAGGATGCTTTAGTGGTTATACTAATCCAACAAAATGCAATAATTAATAAAAGGAGGAAATATGGAACTTAAAAAAAATCAAATGGAACTAATTACTGGTGGTTCAATAACATCAGCCTGGGTAAATGCTATTTCAAAAGCCATTAACACAATATACGAATTGGGAAGACAAACTGGAAGTGCTTTAAGAAGAATTGTTAGTGGCTCATATTGCCCTATAAACTGATATTTATATAAAAAAAGTAATCAAACAAATACGTTAAAAAGGCTTTTGCCTTTTTTTCTTGAAAAAAAAAGCTATATTTGTTAAAATATAATAAAGTAAGCAGGGATTGGTATGAGGAAACAAGAAAACTTATTTAAATTAATAAATATAGTAACAATTATTTTATTTTATTATATAACAAAAGAGCGTAGTATATTTCCATATATTTTATCTTTTAGTTTATATAATATCTTTTCAACCAGCTTTAGTAATTTTTCTTTTTCAGAAAAGATGGATGATTATAACAAAAGAAAACATTTAAAAATTCTTACTCTATTTATAAGTATTATTGGTCTGTTATTTTTGCTTTTATCAATTTTTATAAGCGACATATCAAGTTCTATTTTAAACACAAACGAAATGTTTTTAACATTTGCTTTTATGGGAATATCGACCATATGTAATCCGATTGTAAATACATTAATTTCATATTTAAAATCTACTAAAAGAATTAATAAGAGCAATATAATATACAATATATATAGATATTTAGAAATATTTTTATTCTTACTTATAAGCGTCATAGTATTTAGAATGCTTGACTTAAGTTCAGATATTAGCTGTGCCTTATTATATATGTCCAAAATAATTAGTGCAGCAATAGTTATCTTTATTACACTACCTACAATCAAAAAAGATAGAAAAAAAATATCAACAAATTCAATGTATAAATATAATTACAAACTAGAATTAAGAAAAATATTGACAAAAAGCAATTCTAAAAGTATCATTAATATAGTCCAAAATAGTTATTATTATATTTCGATTATAATTGTTTATTTTGTATTAAGTACAAGATATGATTATGCAATTAATATCATTGAAAATAATATAATATTTATATATTTTTATCTTATAATTATGATGAACTATAGCATTGATATTATTAATTATATTAAAGAAAAAAATATTAAAATGAAAAATATTACGAATGATATATACTTAACTTTAAAGGTAATCTTACCACTTGCCATAATTAATAGTATTATTTCACCACTAATATGTAAAATTATTTTTAATGCTCCAGAAAATTCAATTTATTTAACAATGATTAGTTTTATGAGCATTTTTGTAATTTTATATAATACAACTGCTAGTAATATTAAGACTAAAAAAATTATAAATATAAGCTTGTTTATTGGCCTTATATGTAAAATAATAACAACAGTTCCCCTTATAAATGCTTTTTATAGAATGGGATACAATTTAATATATGGTGATATATCAAGTACTATTCTAAGTATGTTAATCACTATTATTATAAATTATATGGCATCCAACAATAAATCACTTATAAAAGATAAATATCTAGATAAAATATTAAATACTTTATATGAGAATATTATATTAGCAATTATCTTAATAGTTTTGGAATTTATAATTCCTATAGATACAACTAGTTATATAAAGTCTCTTTTGCTGATAATTCCATATATACTTGTAAGTATAAGTTTTTTCAGAATAAAATATAGAGTAGAAAAGAGGTAAAAATGGAAAAAATATATGTTTTTGGACATCGTAACCCAGATACCGATAGTGTTACTGCGGCTATAACAATGTCATATCTTAAAAGAAAACAAGGATTTAATGCAATACCTGTAATTTTAAGTTCTATTTCCAAAGAAACATCATATGCTCTTAACTATTTTAAAGTAAAAGAGCCTATGTTCTTAAATGATGTAAAATTGAAAGTAAAAGATTTAGATTACTCAAAAGGTTATATGGCCACAACTGACATTTCAATATATGAGGCATATAAAAAAATGGTAGCAGAAGGAATTAGCAAAATTCCTATTGTTGACAGAGATAAAAAAATAATTGGAATTGTTAGTATGAAAGATATTGCTGAAGAGTGCTTATCAGGAGATTATTCAAAAATAGATACATCATATAAAAACATTTTAGTTTCTATAGATGGTGAAAAAATATTAAAATATGATAACTATATTAAAGGTAGACTTATAATACCTGGATATCGTTCTACAACATTTATAAATGAGGTTGAATTAAAAGATACTGATATTTTAATAACTGGTAATAGATATAGTATTATTGAATATGCAATTAGATCAAAAGTTAAATTGATAGTAGTAACAAATAATCAAGAAATACAAAAAGAACACTTAAAAATAGCAAAAGACAATAAAGTAAATATAATAAGAACAAAATATAGTACTCTAGATACTATTAAAAAATTTAATTTTTGTAATAATGTAGGAACTATTATTAATACTACTAAGATACATACAGTTAATGAAAATGAAGATTTAAGTAATTTTATTTCAGCAGCTGAAAAGACAAAATATACATACTATCCAATTGTTGATAATGAAAAAAAATGTCTTGGAATTATAAAATTTGCTAATGTCGGATATCATAATAAAAAGAAAGTTATTCTAGTAGATCATAATTCTTATGAACAATCAGCAATAGGTCTGACAGAATCAGATATTTTGGAGATAGTTGATCATCATAATATTTCTAATATTGGAACGACTCATCCAATTAATTTTAGGAATATGCCTGTAGGAAGTACTAACACTATAATATATCAAATGTATAAAGAAAATAATATAAAAATTCCTAAAAATATGGCTGGATTAATGTTATCGGGAATATTATCAGATACATTAATATTAAATTCTCCAACAACTACTAATATCGATAAAGATGCTGTTAATAATTTAGCTCGAATTGCTAATGTAGATTATAAAAAGTATGGCTTTGATATGATTTCCTATGGTACAAAATTACAAGGAAAAACCAAAGAAGAGATTTTATATACAGATTTCAAAAAATATCCAACAGAAGAAGGCTTAATAGGGTTAGGTCAAATTTACACTACTAATATTACAGAAATTGAAGATGAAAAAGAAGAATATATTAGTTTATTAAATAACATTACAAAAATGAATGAATATAAATTTATAGCTTTATTTGTAACAGATATAATAAAAAACGGAACATATGTATATTTTAGTAATGATGCTAGAGAAATATTAGAAAAAGCCTTTAACACTGAAATAAAACAAGGGACTTATTTACAAGGCGTCCTTTCAAGAAAAATGCAAATATTACCTAGTATTTTAGATATTATGAATTAAACTAGATCAAATGATCTAGTTTGTTTTCAAATATATATTTTTTTTGCTTATATTACTTGAAAAATATTTTTTAATTAGATATAATTACTAAAGAAAGAGGTGTAACATGATAGTATTATCAGTAAATGCAGGAAGTTCATCTTTAAAGTTTCAAGTATTTGATATGCCAGACGAAAATGTTTTAATTTCTGGTAATTTTGAAAGAATTGGAATTAAAGATAGCTTCTATACAATTAAATTAAATGGTGAAAAAATTAAAAAAGAAGTTGAATTAAAAAACCACGAGGTTGCTCTAGAGATTCTTATGGAAGAACTTATTGAAAATAAAATTGTTGAATCACTAGATGAAATTAAAGCAATTGGACATAGAATTGCTCAAGGTGGCCCATATTTTAGTAAAACAGAAGAAATGACTGATGAAAATATTAAGAAAGTTAGAGAATTATCTACATTAGCTCCTTTGCATAATCCTGCAGCAGTAAAAGGAATAAAAGCAGCTAAAACGGTAGTTCCAAACGCTCTACAAGCGGGGGCATTTGATACAGCATTTCATCAAACAATTGAAGAAGAAAATTTTATGTACCCTGTACCTTTTGAATGGTGTGAAAAGTATAATGTAAGAAAATATGGTTTTCACGGAACAAGTCATAAGTACGTCGCATATCGTATGAACGAAATTTTAGGCAGATATAATACAAAACTAATTACATGCCATATAGGAAATGGTGCGAGCATATCTGCAATTAAAGAAGGAATTTGTATTGATACTTCAATGGGATTAACTCCTAATTCAGGACTAATGATGGGAACACGTTGCGGAGATATTGATGCTACTGTTGTTACATACATGATGCAACAGCTAGATTGTACAGTTGAAGAAATAGAAAATATTTTAAATAAACAAAGTGGACTTTTAGGAATTAGTGGGGTAAGTGGCGATTCAAGAGATATTGAAGATGGTATGAAAATAGGTAATGCAAGATGCTCTTTAGCTCAAAAAATGTTTACCAATAGAATAATAGATTATATTGCAAAATATTATGTAGAGTTAGGTGGTTGTGATGCCATTGTCTTTACGGCTGGTATAGGTGAAAACTCAATTCATACTAGAAGAGAAGTTCTTGATGGGTTATCAGCATTAGGAGTAAAAATAGATGAAGAAGCCAACGAATGTCGTGGCGTAGAAAGGTTAATTACAACCGAAGATTCTGCTATACCTTGCTATATCATTCCAACAAACGAAGAATTAATGATTGCAAGAGATACATATATGTTGTATCAAGAAAAAGAAAAAGAAAAAGAACTAATAGAAAATGAAGTTATTTAAAGAAATATTAAAAGAAATAAAAAAGTATGATAACATAATTATTGCAAGGCATATTGGTGCAGATCCTGATGCCCTAGGAAGTCAGTTTGCCCTAAAAGAATTAATTCAATATAATTTTAAAGGCAAAACCGTCCATGCAGTTGGCTCAATAGCATCACGTTTTAGATTTATGGGTGATTTAGAAAAAATAGAAGAAATATCAACTGAAAATTCATTACTAATTGTGCTAGATACTCCAGATAAAAAAAGAATTGAAGAAATTGGTGATTTATCTAATTACGAAAGTGTAATAAAAATAGATCATCATCCTTTTGTAGAAAAATATGGCAATATTGAATACATTGAAGAAAGTAGTAGTACAAGTCAAATAATTTTTAAGTTTGCCCTTGAAAATAAATTAAAATTAACAACAAAAATAGCAGAGAATATATATATAGGAATTGTTGGTGATACCGATCGCTTTTTACACGATTATACTACCAATGAAACTATGAGATTAGTAAGTAAACTCTTAGATATGACAAATATTGATTTTACGAAATTATATGAGCCACTTTATTCAAGACCAATATCGGAAGTAAAATTTGAAGGATATATTTATCAAAATTTAGTATTGACAGATAATAAAGTAGCATATATAAAATTAAAAGAAGAAGATATAAAAAGATTTGAAGTAGATTCAGCAGCAGCTGGAAATATGATAAATGATTTAAAATTTGTCGAAGAAATCCTTGTATGGGCCTTTTTTTCAGAAGACATAAAAAATAAAATAATAAAAGCAAATATTCGCTCAAGGGGTCCAGTTATAAATGAAATTGCCGCTAAATATGGTGGCGGAGGACATATATATGCTTCCGGTGCTAGGTTAAAAACATGGGAAGAAGTAGAAAATTTATTAAATGATCTTGATAAAGAAGCTGAAAAATATATTAACAAATAATTACTATTCTAAAATTCAAAGACAGTTAAAAGGTGATAGCAATGAATAACTATATTCAAATATTAATTGAAATAATTATTGTTTTTACTTTAGTTTTTTTGCTTAATTATTTTCTTTTTGTAAGAAAAAATAAAAAATTAAAAAAAGACGATATGCCATTAGAGCTCTTTTATCTAGCAAATATATATAATATAGATCCAAAAAAAATTAATTTTCGTATGTTTCAATATACCTACAGTATAATAAATTCTTTCATAATAACAACAACATATATGCTAGTAATATATTTAATTAAGTCAATGATAATTAAAGTAATTGTTGGAATAGTAATTTTAATTTTATTAATTATTATATGCTATGGTTTATTGGGAAAATATTATAGTTATCAGCAGTTAAAATATAATGATAAAAAAAATAGCAAAAAATAGTGCTATTTTTTTTTGTAATGCATATTTTAAATTGAGGAGTGATGTAATGGCATACAAAGAAATAGTAACAAAAGCAGTTATTGGTAAGGGTAAGAAAAAATATCGTAATTCTTATCAAGTAACTACCGAACAAACCCCAACTACCATTCTTGGCTGTTGGATAATTAATCATAACTTTTCGGCTAAAGAAGTAGATGGAAAGATATTAATAGATGGCAGTTTTGATGTTAATATATGGTATTCATACGATGCTGATACAAAAACGGCAGTTATTACTAAAAAAATAACTTATTCAGAAGAAGAAAAATTAAATATTGAGACAATGAATGTTGTTAACAAAGATATCATAGTAAGAAGTTTAAAACAACCAACATGTATTTCTGCTAAAGAAGAAGGAAATGTTATAAATATTGAAATAGAAAAAGAATTAGGACTAGAAATAATTGGGGATACTAAAGTCAAAGTATCCTCTGTAGAAGAAGAAGATACATGGGATTTATTAGAAGACGAAAAAGAAATTGATAATATTAATCCAAAATATATAAATGAAGAGATAATAAAATAAATCTCTTTTTTCTTGACTACTAATTACATTTTTTAGTATAATTAATAAAATAGGAGAGATAAGTATGGAAGTAATTGATATAAATAATCAATACAATAAATTTTTATTAAATTTATTAAATAACAAAGATGATCATAAATTACCAGAATCAGATGAACTATTAAAAATAAATATTTATCTATCCTTATTATCATTAAATAATCATAATTACCATAAAGAATATTTTATAAAAGAACAAGAGATAATTGATAAATTTTTAAGAAAAGTCAACAATTTAAAAGTAAAAATTCAGCTAAAAAGAAAAGAACCAGAAATATCTAAAGTGATTGAAGAAATTGATACAATGTATGATGAATATAATAAAATTATAAACAAATATAATAAAGAAAATGATGATATTAAAAATATCATTAGTACAAAAGACCCTAAAAAAATAACCAATTTAATTGATAAACTAACAAAAGTAAAATTTTACAAAGAAAATAATAAAGAAAATTCAGAAGAACAAAGAGCATTTGTTGAAGAAAACATTTTTAATAGTGAATATTATATAGAAAATAGTACCTTATATGTAAAGACAGATAATGAAGAAAGAATGATCCCATTAGAAGAATTTTATGAAATTTTTGATTACCTATTAGAAATTGATAACTACAATCAAGTGTTTTTAAATAATAAGGAGAATCGAGAACACATAATAATTATTAGTGAATTAATAAAATTAATTACTGAAAATATTTTAACAAAAGAAATTTCTAAAAGACAACTTGTACCAATTATATTGACTCATGTGTTATCTAAAAATATCATCAATCTAAATAAAATTGATACAAGTAACTTTAAAATAGATAACATTAAAATTACAGATTTATATTCTTTTGTTAATAATAATCAATCATTAGAAACAAAATCAGCTAAATGGAACAAGATAGTAATTCCTAATCAGTATTTATATGACAAAATAAAAGACTTAATACAAAGAGGAATGTACTATTATCAAGAAGATAATTTTACTTTAGAAAATATTGAAAACAAAACAAGCGATTTTAAGATAAGTATTAAATTAACTGAAATGACAAAACTTTTAAACGAAATTATTCTTGACTATTTAGAATCATACTAAAAGCATCTTAAATGGTGCTTTTTTTAGTCACAAAATAAATAAAAAATTGTAAACAAAGAATTATCAAATATATGCTATAATTATAATATATATGGAGGAATACTATGGATGAATTAGAACAAATTGAAGGCATTGGCCCCAAAACAAAAGAACTATTAGCAAAATTAAAAATATTTACAATAGCTGATTTATTAAATTATTATCCTTTTAGATATGAAATTTTAAAAAGAAGTTCTTTAGAAGAATTAAAAGATGGCGAAAAAATAATTATTGATGGCCAAATAGAAGGACTGCCAACAATAATATATATATCCTCAAAATTAAACAAAATTATATTGAGAATAAATACCAATAAAGTTATTTTAAATATTACCATTTATAATAGACCATATCTAATTAATAAATTAAAATCAGGGAATTATATAACAGTTATTGGAAAATATGACAAAAATAAAAATTCTATTATTGCCAATGACATTATGCTAGAAAAATTGCCACTAAACCCCAGAATTGAAAGTATTTACTATACTACCACTGGTTTACCTAGGAAAAACATTTCAAAATTTATTACTAATGCAATTATGAATGGTTATCACTTACCTGAAATGTTACCACAATATATAATTGAGAAATATAATTTAATGAAAAAAAATGAGGCAATCATAGAAATTCATAATCCTAAAGATATCTTATCACTAAAAAAAGCACGACAGAGATTAAAGTATGAAGAGCTATTTTTGTATTTACTTAAAATTAATTATTTAAAAGAAAAAAATTTAAAAGAAAAAGAAGCCATTTGCAGAAACATAGACAAAGAAAAAATTTCTAGTATCATAAAAAAACTTCCATATGAATTAACAGTTGATCAAAAAGAATGCCTAAATGAAATATTAATAGATTTATCAAGTGAAAAACGAATGAATCGCTTACTTCAAGGAGATGTAGGATGCGGGAAGACTATTGTTGCACTACTTGCTTCATATGCTAATTATTTATCAAACCATCAAACAGCAATAATGGTTCCAACAGAAATCTTAGCTAATCAACATTACGAACAAGCAAAAGAATTGTTTTCTGATACACCAATGAACATTAAATTACTAACATCAAATATAACAAAAAAAGATAAAGAAAATATATATAAAGGTTTATCAGAAGGAAACATAGATTTAATAATTGGAACTCAAAGCCTAATTCAAAAAGATGTTGTTTTTCATAATTTAGGATTAATTATAACAGATGAACAACATCGCTTCGGTGTAAATCAACGAACAACTTTAAAAAATAAAGGAATAAAACCAGACGTTCTTTCTATGAGTGCAACTCCAATTCCTAGAACATACGCCCTAACGATTTATGGAGACATGGATGTATCTAGCATAAAAACAAAGCCAGTAGGAAGAAAAGAAGTTATAACTTATTTTAAAAAGGAACAAGAAATAACTAGTGTGCTAGAACTCATGAAAAAACAAATTGATGCTCATCATCAAATATATGTTATTGCTCCGATGATAGATGATGATAATGAAGAACTATCAAATGTCAAAACTTTAGAAGAAAAAATGAAAAAGGCCTTTGGAAAGATATGTAAAATAGCATCAATTCATGGAAAATTAGAAAATACCGAAAAAAATAAAATTATGAAATCTTATGAACAAGGAAATATAGATATCCTTATTTCTACTACAATAATAGAAGTAGGAGTAAATGTTCCAAATGCCAGTATGATTGTAATTTTTGATGCTAATTTATTTGGACTATCTACAATTCATCAATTAAGAGGTAGAGTAGGGAGAAGTGACATCCAAAGCTATTGCATTTTAATAGCCAAAGATTATTATGAACGCTTAAAAATGCTAGAAAATTGTTCAGATGGTTTTGAAATAAGTGAATATGATTTTAAAAATCGTGGCGAAGGAGATTTATTTGGAATGAGGCAAAGTGGGGAAATTGGCCTAAAACTAGCAAATGTAAAAAAAGACTTTCAAATGCTCCTAAAGGCTAGAGAAGATGTCATAGAATTTTTACCAAAACTAATTTCTTCACCGCAAGAATATCAAGAAATAACTATGGAATTAAAAAAAATATATGATTTAGATTAAAAAAACAAATAAGCATATTAAATACTTATTTGTCAATATGAATTCCCGTTATATTATTATTAGGTAATAATTTTAACAGATACAAAGACAACCATCGCCATAAAAACTAATAGTAGTAAAAGAAATAACCAAATCGGCATATTAGCAATTCTAAAAAAGCCATCCTTATTCATACTGTTTAATAAATTAATTTTAAACATATCCAAATCTTTATGAGATTTAGATACCATAACCCCTTTATAAGTAGTCAATTCTTTTTGATGTCCTTCCGTAAGAATATCTTCAGGAGTAAGTGTCTCTAACATAACTATTTTTTGTTCTAAATAGACAGAATAGTGAAGAGTGATGTTCCCATGAACCATAACAAAAGTTTTATCAGTTGGAATAGTTAATTCATATTTATCAATCATATCTTTTTCATTAGAAGAAACTAATACTCCCTTAAAAACACCATCTCTTAAACTAGGATAATAATCAAAAAGAAGCTTTTTATATGCTAACATATTATATTTTTTTATAGCTCTTTCCTTTTTCTTAAATTCATTTTCATTTACATATTCAATAATATAACTACTTTTCATATTTTCACCTAAAATAATTATATCACATATTTTTAATTTTGGTATTATAAATTAATAAAATCCTGGATATGGTGGGTACGGACGATAAGGAGGTACAGGTACAGGTACTGGATATGGTCTTGGATAAAAAGAAGGAGCTAGCAAGCCACCAGTAATTCCGCCAAGAATAAATGGCCCAAAAAATCCACCACCGATAAAACGATCACCAGTATTTACTGGCATTCTATTTCTCATTAAATACATACTTCACAACCTTTCATAATATTATATTACAAATTATCAAATGTGTTATTAACTAATAAAAAAAAGATTATATTTCTCGCATATAATCTTTATTTTTAAAAGGATCGTTTGGATCTATGTGATCAAAAAACAAAATTCCATTTAAATGATCCATTTCATGCTGAAAAGCAATTGATAATTCTTCTCTTGCCCTATACTTAACTAAATTACCATCAACATCATATCCCACAAAAGTAACTCTAGCATATCGTGGTACAATTCCACAAACATCTCTATTTACACTAAGACAACCTTCACCCTCAGAAGCATATATTAATTCTTCAGAATTAGAAATCATTTTAGGATTTATTAAAACATAATTTTTAAACTTGTTTTCTTCTTCCTCATGACAGATAACAAAAAAGTTCTCGTTAATTCCCACCTGTGGAGCAGCTAAACCCATTCCAGGACGCAAATTATATTTTTTAGCATATTTTTCTACTTGGGAATAATATAGATGTTCTAACATATCATTAATTAATTTTTTTCTCTCATCGCTAAGTGGAAAAACAACATCCTTGTTATGAGCTCTCAATCTTTTATCCTTTTCATCCAATATATCAGAAGTCTTTAACATAAATATCCCTTCTTTCACGAGTAGTATTTTACCACAAAATAAAAAAAAAGGGAAGATGTTCCCTAATTTAATTAGATTTAAGCAGTAACAAAAGAACGAGATCCGATAATAATAACTAATAATATAAATAATACTAATACTATTGCTGCTCCAGAACCATATCCATATCCCATTCCGTATCCTCCATACATAGGGTATGATGAGTATCCAGAATAATAAGAATTATTTCCACAACCGCAACTACTATTATTGCCAGAATATCCTCCATAATAATACATAATATTACCTCCTTTTCGTATCTATTATAGTTTACTCAAAAGAAAAACAACTGTTCCTTTCTTTTGCCTATATTAAAATAATATTTTCAAAATAATTTCTATTTACAGCTAAATATGATATAATAAAATAAAAATAGAGGTGTGAAATGGATTATTTAGATTTTACGATAGGATTATTAGTATGTTTTTTACTTAGTTTTGCCTTAGGATTAGAAAGACAATTTAGAAAAAAATTTTTAGGGTTAAGAACTATGATTTTAGTATCAATTGGCTCATATATGTTTGTAAGTTTTTCATTTTTAGTTAGTAATTATCAAATAGATATAACTAGAATTGCTTCACAAGTAGTAGCAGGTATTGGTTTCTTAGGAGCAGGCGTAATAATTAAAGATAATGAAAAAAATCGTGTTAGAGGCTTAACAACAGCTGCGACATTGTGGTGTGGAGCTGGAGTTGGTATTCTTTGCGCTGGAGGTTTTATTTTAGAAGCAGTAATATCATCAGCATTTGTCTTGTTCGCAAATATTATATTACGTTATGTTAATTCACTTGTAAACGATATGGTAGAAAATATGAATGTTTCAGAAACATTTAATGTCATAATAAATACAGATGAAACAAATAAAATTATGGAATATATCGTTGATAGTCTAGCTAAAGATAATTATTTATCCGGAAACAACTATAAAATAAATGAAAATAAAATTGTTTTTGATATTATAACTAAAAAACCAGAAGAAAAAAAAGTCGATAAATTTATTGTAAAATTGACAAAAATATTTAAAATATCAAAGTATGAATATAAAAAAATAGCAGAAGTTAAAATAGAATCAGAAACAGACGAATTATAAAACCCAGTAAACTATTTACTGGGTCTTTTTTTCTAATAAACATTTAATATTTTCTTCGGCATTTACCTCATCGTCAGCTTCTGTAAGTTTAATAACTTCAGAAATAGAAGTAAATCCAGCCATGACTTTGTATAATCCATCTTGTAGCAAAGTTATGACATCTCCAGCATAAACTAAACGTCTAAGTTCAGACTTTGAAACTCTAGCATTAATTGCATCTCTAATATCAGGAGAAATTAATAAAACTTCTTGAAGAGCAATCCTTCCGCGATACCCCCCAGAGCAATGTGGGCATCCCACTGCATCATATATTTGATTAACATCCATATTCAAAAATCTTTTAAACATTTCTTTCTCATACGTTGTTGTATCTCTTACTTTTTTACATTTATCACATAATTTCCTTGCTAGTTTTTGGGATACGATTCCAGATAAAGCTGAAGCCAACAAATAACGCTCAACCTCCATATCAAGCAGCCTTTCAATAGTAGTAAGAGAATTATTAGTATGTAGTGTAGAAAGTACTAAATGACCAGTAATAGAAGCTCTAACTGCAATTTGTGCTGTTTCACTGTCTCTAATTTCACCAATCATAATGATGTTAGGGTCCTGCCTCAAAACACTTCTTAAAACTGTTGCAAAATCAAGTCCAATATCACTATTTACCTGGACCTGATTGATTCCTTCAATATCCATTTCAACGGGGTCTTCAACAGTAATTAAATTAACACCCTTGACATTAAGTTTTTGTAAAAAAGAATACACTGTCGTTGATTTACCACTACCAGTAGCTCCAGTTACCAAAATAATACCATTCGGTTCAGCAATCATTTTTAATATTTTTTTATAATTTTCTTCAGAAAAACATAAATACTCAATACCTTTTAAACTTCTAGAATAGTCGAGAATTCTTATAACTATTTTTTCTCCTTTTTTAGTAGGTAGTGAAGAAACACGCATATCTAAATCTAATCCACCAAGTTCTGTTTTTATTGCACCATCTTGTGGTAACCTGGTCTCTGTGATATTCATTCCAGATAAAATTTTAATTCTTGTGATAATATTATTCTTTACATCATTAGGAATATCCGCATAGTCATTTAAAATACCATCAATTCTGATTCTTACTTTTAGACAATTATCAAAATGATCAAAGTGAATATCACTAGCACCAGATCTTGCAGCATCTAAAATAATTCTATTAACAACATCTACCACTGGTGTATTAATAAAGTCGATATTACTATGCATAAATATCACATAACCCTTTCACTCTTATTCTTAAATAATTATATAATATATTTTATTTTTTTTCAAGGTTAAAATTCTTTCACTTGTCAAAAAGTAAATTATCAGTTATAATTTATTTAGTAGTAAGGGTGATAATATGTTTCTAAAAGAAATACAAACCTATGGATTTAAATCTTTTGCCGATAAAATGAATTTTGAATTTACCAATAATATTAATGGTATAGTAGGACCAAATGGATCAGGAAAAAGCAATGTTGTCGATGCCGTTAGATGGGTACTTGGAGAACAATCTAATAAATCATTAAGAACAACAGACAGTGTATCTGTTATTTTTTCTGGTAGTAAAAGTCGTAAACCATTAAATAGTGCTATGGTAAATATCATTTTTGATAACACCGATAGACATTTACCAATAGACTTTAATGAAGTGTCAATTAAAAGAATATTATATAGAACAGGGGAAAATGAATATTATTTAAATGGTGAAAAATGTCGTTTAAAAGATATCAGTGAATTATTGACAGACAGTGGAACAGCCAGAGAAAGCTTTAATATTATTGGTCAAGGAAAAATAGATGAAATTTTATCTACCAAACCATACGATAGAAGAGTTATCTTTGAAGAAGCCGCTGGAGTCTTAAAATACAAAAAAAGAAAAGAAGAAGCAATTAGAAAGTTAGAAAGAACTAATAACAATATCAACCGCGTAAATGACATTATAAATGAACTAGAAACAAATTTAAAACCCTTAGAAATTCAAAGTAAAAATGCCAAAGAATATCTTGAATATAAAGAAAAATTAACCAACTATGACATATCACTAATGATATACGATGTTGATAATTTATCTAATGAATATAAACTATGTAAAGAAAAGATAAATAATTTAAATGATCGTATAAGTGAACTAAATAAAAATAACTCTAGTTACGATATTACTATTTTAAACTATAAAGATAAATTAACAAAAATAGAATCTAGTTTAACAACTAACAATAATTTAGTTCTAGATCTAACTAAAAAATTAGAACAATCAGATGCCGATATAAGATTATTAAAAGAAAGAAGTAAGTATCTTAATAATGATATTAACATTGAAAAAATAAACACCCTAAAAGAAAATATTTTATCTACTAAAAATGAAATTAACAATCTAAAGTTAGATATTGAAACCAAAAAAAATATGATTGATACTTGTAATCAAGAAATTATTAATCTAGAAAATAAATATCATGATATTAAAAACAAAATGAATAATCTTGATCAAGCAATTAATAATAATAAAAGAGAAATTACCGAAATAAAATATCAAGTTAATTTTTTAGAAGAAACAATTAATAATGGAGGAAATCTTCCTAAATCAGTTCGCAGCTTATTACATAACCCATTATTTAGTGGTATTCACGGAACAATTAGTAACTTAATTGATACTGAAGATAAATATTCTTTAGCAGTATCCACATCAATGGGACAAGCAGCAAATTATTTAGTAGTAGATGATCGTAAATTAGCAACAAAAATAATTGAATACTTGAAAAATAATAAATTAGGAAGAGCCACTTTTTTTCCATTAGATGTTATAAGGCCAAGATATATAGAACAAGAAACAATAAACAAACTAGATTTATGTGATGGATATATAAGTACTTTAGATAAAGTATTAAATTATAACTCTAAATATAAAAATATTATTCTAAATCAATTCGGAAACGTTATTTTAGTAGATACCATTGAGAATGCCAATAAAATAAGTAATATAATTAACAATAAATATAAAATTATTACCCTAGATGGTCAAATAGTTAATGTAGGAGGATCAATTACCGGAGGAGAAAAAATTAAATCAAACGATATAATTCATCAAAAATATGAATTATCAGAATACAATCACAAAATAGAACTACTAACTATTAAGAATGATAATTTACTCAAAGAATATAATGATTTGACCCAAGAATTAAAACAATATGAAGATAAAATTCATTCTCAAAATATTGATAAATTAAATTATCAAGATATAATAAACACTGAAAGTATAAATTTAACAAAAAAAATAAATAACCTTCAAATATTAGAAAAAGAATTATCTGATATAGAAACAATAACTAAAAATAATACTGATAGTGAAGAAGAAAAACTTCTTAATAATTATTATAAAATAAAAGAACAACTGGATATAATAAATAAAGATATTCAGACACTGAAAATAGATAAAGAAAAAATAAACAATGAATTAAAAGAAACAGAAAATACTAGTAAAAATAGTCTTCAATTTATTAATAAATTAGAAAAAGAATTAAAAGATGAAGAATTAAAAAGTAGTCGCCTAGAAATACATATAGATAATATTTTAAATAGTTTAAATGAAGATTATAGTATAACCTATAATGAAGCTAAAAATAAATATATTTTAGAAAATGATTCAGAAGAAATAAGAAAAGAAGTTCAAAATTTAAAAAGCAAACTTAAAGATTTTGATACCGTAAATATTGGCGCAATAGATGAATATGAGCGTGTTAATTCTAGATATGAATTTCTAAATAAACAAAAAGATGATTTAAATAAAGCCGAAAATACACTTTTAAAAATAATTGATGATATGGATAATATAATGAAAGAAAAATTTGTAACTACTTTTAATGAGATAAGAAAAGAATTTAAAGAAGTTTTTAGAGAATTATTTAAAGGTGGAAATGCTGATATATATATGACTGATCCAGATAATGTTTTAGAAACAGGTATTGAATTAGAAGCAACACCCCCTGGCAAAAATCTTAAAAATATCCAGTCTTTATCAGGAGGAGAGAAAACATTCACCGCAATTTCATTATTATTTGCTATTTTAAATGTAAGACCAGTTCCTTTTTGTATATTTGATGAAGTCGAAGCCGCTTTAGATGATGCTAATGTTGATGCTTTTGGTGAATATCTCGATAAATATCGTAATAAGACACAATTTATTATCATTACCCATAAGAAAAAGACGATGGAATTTATCGATACCTTGTACGGAATAACAATGCAAGAATCTGGCGTATCTAAAAAAGTATCTGTAAAATTAAATGACATAAATAAAACTAATAAAGACCAGACATAGGATAAATAATGAATTATATTGACTTTGATAATGTTATTTTAGATACTTATTTACCAATATTTAAAGACTATCACGATAAAAGTAAAATAGGTACTTTTATTGATGACGCAAATTATGTTATGCAAAAAGACTGGGCACAAATCTTAAGAGAAAGTCCTATCATTAATGATGGAATTGAAATTATTAAAACACTAGATATAGCGCAAAATTGTATTTTAACTAAAATTCACTCACTTACAAATGAGGGAAGTAGTAAAATAATCTTCTTAAGAGAAAAAGGCATTGAATGTCCTATTATTTTAGTACCATATAATGTTTCTAAAACGGATGTTGTCAATGCCAAGGACAATGTTTTAGTAGATGATAATCTCCTTAACTTAAATGAATGGTATCAAACAGGGGGTATTCCCATTTTCTTTAGTAAAGATGATTTAGATGTAGATGCTTATGGAAGAAAAAATGCTATATATTCAAAAACAAGAACCTTAAAGATATTAAGACAATACCAAAAATGAAATCTTATCTTTTAGACAAATAGATAAGATTTTTATCTGTCAAATAAATAAAAAATATTGTTTGACATAAACAAATTTGCTATAATAAGTTAGAAAGTAGGTGTATGAAATGAAAAAAATGTCATATTTTGTCTTATTACTATTATCATTTATTTGTTTTTCTAATCATACATTTGCTATTAGTATTATTGAAGTTAATGGTTATGATGTTAGATTTAGAAGCTCACCAAGTACTAATAGTACTATATATAATTCTTTTAATATAGGTGAAAAATTAACATACCTTGCTACATCTTCTAGTGGTAATGGCTGTAGCGGACCATGGTATAAAGCACAATATGCTAGCACAGTAGGATATATTTGCAGTGACTATGCTATATTAAAAGAAATAGATTCTTCAGAATATGAAGACTATCAAGAATATTTAAAAGATTTAGGTTTTCCTGATACTTATATTCCATATTTAACAACTTTACATACAATTCACCCTAATTGGCAATTTCAAATTATGAATGTTGATATAACATTTAACAATATGGTTAATATTGAATATGATGGCCATTCCCAAGGATGGAGTCTAATTGAAGATACTGGAAGTTATTATGACGGATATAAGTCTACCGATAGTTGGGCTTACAACTATCTTACTAATGTCTTTAGAAACAATTATATTGGTGGTGGAACAAACTGGTATGCCGCTAACAAACAAGTAATAAGTTATTATCTAGACCCAAGAAATTTCTTAAATGAAAAACAGATATTTATGTTTGAAACACAAACCTTTAATTCTGCATATCACACAAAAGATGGAGTAGAGTTAGCCTTAAAAGGAACATTTATGGAGAGTAAACTTGCCGATGAAGAAAATAATTTTACATATGCAGATGCCTTTATTGAAGCAGGAGTAGAACACGGAATAAGTCCATACTTATTAATATCAAGAGTAATTCAAGAAGTCGGAGCCCAAGGTAGTACTATCGTAAGTGGAACTGTCGCTGGATATGAAGGATATTATAATTTTTACAATATAAATGCTTATGGAAATACAAATACGGAAACAATTACTAACGGATTAAAATATGCTAAAAGTCAAGATTGGTCAACCCCATATAAAGCAATTGTTGGTGGAGCAGAATTCTTGCAAAACGGCTATCTTGATCAAGGACAAAATACACTATACTTGCAAAAATGGGATTTATTTGGTCCAAATTATGGAAATCATCAATATATGCAAAATATTCAAGCACCATCAACTGAATCTATAAAAACATATAATGCATATAAAAATGTTAATTTAATAGATAGTAGTTTTACCTTTGTTATTCCCGTATTTAAAGAAATGCCTGAAAAAACAACACTACCAAGTAAAGGAAACCCTAATAATTATTTATCAAGTTTATCAGTAAATGGTAGCTACTTATTCGAAAGTGCCACTCATGAAACAACATTTAATCTAAATTTAGATACTACTTCTTCATCAATTGACATTGCTGCTACTAAAGTATCCAATAAATCAACTATAAGTGGTACAGGAAGTGTAGCATTAAAAGGAAATGAACAAACAATCTCAATTTTAGTAACTGCTGAAAATGGCGATACTAGAACATATAAAATAAATATAACGAGGTCTACCAGCATATCTTTAGATATAAGCGAGATATTAAGAGTACTAAATATAAAAAATGATGGTACATATATTTATGGTTATGAACTTGGAACAAAGATTGAAAGTATAATGAAAAGTATCTCCGACAAAGAACCACAAGCTACCGTGACTGCCTTTAATAAAGATGGCAAAGAAAAAAGTAGTGGAATAATTGCTTCTGGAGATATTATAAACATTAAAACTGACCGTGAAGAAAAAAATTATACAATCTTGATTTATGGTGACGTCAATGGTGATGGTAAAATTACCGCATCTGATTACATGACAATAAAAAATCATATTATGGATATCAAAAAATTATCAGATCAAGAAAAGTTATATGCTGATGCAAACAAAGATGGTAAAGTTACCGCATCTGACTATATGACAATAAAAAACCATATTATGGATATAAAAAAAATAACTCAATAATTAAGGAGTGAAATAAATGAAATACTTAAAAAAAATTAGTAGATATTTATTATTAACAATAATTGTTTCAACTTTATATATAAATAATGTATTAGCATATGGATACGATATATCCGTAACTAGTAGTACCGTAACTGTTGGTAATAATGTAACTTTAAAAATACAAGGAAGTCAAATTGCTGGTCGTTTCAATATAACCTCATCAAATACAGGTGTTGCCAGCTTATCAACAAGTAGTGTTTGGGTCGAAAATGATACCCAATCAATAACTATAAATGCTAAAAAAGTTGGTAAAGCTACTATTACAATTACTCCTAATGATATTACTACAACAGATACTAACCCTAAAGATGTCAGCTTAAATGCCAAAACGATTACCATAACCGTTAAAGCAAAACCAACAAGTGGTGGCGGTAGTAGTTCAGGAGGTAATAGCCAATCAACGACTCCAACAAAATCTACTAACAGTTATTTATCAAGTATCACAGTTGATGGTTTTGAATTAAATGAAGAGTTTGATAAAGAAAGTTTAGAATATACTTTAACTGTTCCATACGATACTGAAAAAATTAAAATTAATGCCCAATTAGAAGATTCAAATGCTAAAGTAACTGGAGTAGGTGAGGTTAACGTATCGACCGGTTTAAATACTTTTGAAATCATCGTAACTGCCGAAAACGGTAGTAAAAGAACATATAGTCTCAAAGTAACAGTTGAAGAAGAAGATCCTATCGAAGTAAAAATAGATAACGAAACACTAACAGTCATTAGGAAAAGAAAAGATTTACCTAAGATTAGTGAATATTTTGAAGAAAAAGATATTACTATTGATAATAAAAATGTTGAAGGTTATTATAATGATACTTTAAAATACACCGTCGTAGGATTAAAAAATTCTCTTGGAGAAATAAATTACTATATATATGACTCTGGAAAATATACCAAATATGAAGAATATACCTTTAACGGAACAACATTACAAGTATTAGATAAAGCAGTTTCTGGAGCTAAAAAAACTAGCTTCGTATATGACAGTAGCAAAATAACAAGCTATCAAGAAGTAAAATTAGATGTCTTAAAAAATACTTATGCCCTTGATAATAATGATATTGGTGGCAATCAATTTTACTTATTTTATGCTATAAACATAGAAACAGGAAAAGAATCACTTTATCAATATGATGCTAGTGAAAAAACAGTTCAAAGATATAATACTCTAGTCTTAGATATGTATAAAGATAGAAGTGATAAATATTACTTATGTTTACTAGGAAGTTTACTTCTACTTGGAATTGTCATTCTTACTTTCAGTATAACTATGATACATAAGAAAAAACAAAGTAAAAAGAAAATTAACTTAGTAAAAGAAAAACCATCTAAAAAAGTAATTGATGAAGAACAAGAAAAGTTTTCCTTCGATGATTTACCAATAAAAAATAAAACCAAAAGACAAGACTAATTTACACATAAAATCTCTTAAATTTATTTGAGAGGTTTTTATAATGCTCAATATAAATTTAATATCTATACTTGTATAATTTATAAAAATATGATATTATATCACCCAACTAAACATTTAAAGGGGATATATTATGAACAAAGGTATCGAGTTGACTTTGCTTTCGGCAGAAGAAATATGGGGCAGTAAAAAATTAGGTGTATTAGAAAAATATAAAATAAAAGAAACGATTACAGATTTATGTATTTTAACAGGGTGCATATTGTGTGATGATACTATAGATGTAGATAATTCTTTGCCTAGTAGCACTAGTTACTTTTGGACTAGAACAAGTGGCGCTGGTTATAACTGGTCAGTATCAAGTAACGGCCTCAAGTCCTACACAAACATTACTGGGCGTGCTATTGGTGTCCGCCCGATGCTATTACTATCACCAGATGTTTTTGAGGAAATTACTAAAAATAGAATAAAAGGATATAATGATACCGAAGAGGTTCTATTTGGAGAGTATCCTCAATATGCACCTAGCTATGGCATTCAAAAAAAACTAGAAAGTGAATATCAAAATAATAAACTTTTTAAAACGGGAAGAAGTTATACATTCGATTCAGCAAAAATTGATGATTATAGTACCGGCTTTACTCCTGTAACTTATGAAGAATATGAATATCAAGGTAAAAGATATATTCGTGTAACGGCCAATTCTATTTATAATAATAATAAATTCAAACTTTCAAATGATATTAAATATTTGAATGGCGATTATGTTTGGTTGGAAGTATCCCCTGTATCATGGCTTATAGACGATGAGACACATTCACTTATCGCTAAAAAAGGGTTAGTTTCTGGAATCAGATTTAATAAAGAATGCTATGATGGGGATTTTTCTAAAACAGAAATGAAATCATATCTTGATAATTATATGTTAAGAGATTTATTTCAATCAGAACCTATTTTCAACAAAAATGATAAAAAAGTAAATTCATCAAGTCAAAAAGAACTATCTGAAATTGAAAAATTAATTAATCTCATATCTGAATATATCAAAGATATTCCTAATAAACAATTAATTATTGATGAAGTAAATCAGTTAATTGAAGAATATAATCAAAAACTTAACAAAATAAATAATAGTAAAGAAATACTTGTTTTTGATACTGTAGATACTATTAAAAAAAGTATTAAAGCCAAGTTAATGCTTATTTTAGATAGAGTTAAAACATATTGTGAAATTAATAAAGTCTATCTTGAATTAATTGACTATATTGATAATGCCATATTATCACTTAATGGACAATCTTCTAAAAATATTGATGATAGTTTACTAAATGATTTAGGTGAAATTGGTAACATATGCTTAAATTATTTAGTAGATGATAATCTAAAAGATAAATTTATTAGACTGTTTCAAGAAGAACAGGCTAAAATAAAAGATTATTTAACTAATATCCTCGCTAAAGAAATGACTACTGATAAACCCAAGTATGATAGTAAAGAATCTTTTGAATTATATATTAGAGAAAAACTACATCCACTTTTAATAGAATTAAGTAATAAAGTTAATAGAAAAGATTTATTAACTGAAATAAAAACTAAAACTGTAGAAATTATGATAGGTATATATGAAAAAAGTGACAACCGAAGAATTTCTATATACTTAGAAGAAATAAATAGTACTTATAACAAAATAGCAACTTTAATTAGTTCATCAAATATAGACTCAGATTATCTTAAAGAGGCTGAAAGAATAATCGCTAAAAATTTAGATTATCTTGAAAAAGAAACTGATATCTGTAATGAATTAAGAAATATGTTACTAGCTTTATATGGTATCTTATTTGATATGGAAGAAACATTAAAAAATAAACAAGGAATAGAAAATAATTATATTAAAACACGACTTTAATAATATTATTATTTATAAACATAAATAAAAAATGTCTATTATCAACAATAAAATATAATAAAGAAATAATACACAAATATAAAACAATAAATCATTATATATTTATAATTTTGGAGGTATAAAATGGATTATAAAGAAGAAATAAAAAAAGCATTAAATGATTTTAAAAGTCCTAAAACAATATATAAACAAATACCAAATATTTTAACATCAATAAGAGCTATTGGTGTAATACCAATTAATATTCTTTATTTTATTGGTAACATTAAAGGAGCTCTAATTACTAGTATATTTGTTTTTTTAACTGATTTCTTTGACGGAAAGATTGCTAGAAAATTTAATCTTACATCACCCTTTGGTGAAAAATTGGATGCTTTTTGTGACAAAATAATGTATTTAGGACTATCACTTCCACTAATCATAAATTTTCCTATACTAGTTATTAACTTATTTCTAGAATGTTCAATAGCCACTACAAACTACATTAAATATAAAAAAGGTTATAAAATTAAAACTAATTTTATAGGAAAAATAAAAACTTGGTTTTTATCAAGTACTTTAGCTATTGGTTATCTATCATTACTTTTAAATCTTCCTATCGAAGTTTTATATTCCTTTGTTATGGCTACAACAATTTCCCAAGCTGCAGCACTAAGTAAATATTTAAATAACGATATAAAAAGAGAGAAAATACCAAATCAAAGTGAAAAATTACTATCTCAAACAGATTTTTCTACTGAAGAGAATACACCTAAAAAAGCAATTGAAAAAGACCAAACAGAAGATTATTCATTTGTCTTTGATCCAAATAAAATACCCAAAATAGAAGAATCTCTTCCAAATAATCCATATATAAAAGCAAGAAAAAAATAAGCCCAAAACTTATTTTTTTTTATCTATACTCAGCCTTTATCATCTTTGCGTGAATAACAATTCTCTTAGTACCATCATCCGTACAAGTAGATAAAGTTAAAATTTTATCATTACTACTAACATCCTCATTAAAATTATAAATACTTCTATTTTTTATCGTTTCTACAAAAATTTCATGCTCTTCATCTGACTCAAAATAAGTCTTTAAATAATATACCTCTGGTTTAATCGTATATATAGAAAATATTTTCCAAACAGTATTTGATTTAGGAGTAGATAATTTTATATACTGATTATCTTCATTCTTATACCAAGATTCTTTTAAGCACCATACTAAAGAACCAAACATTGATCTATCAGTCATATTATGTGCATAAATTATTGTGTTACTGCCAAAATATTCAAAGTCAGCTCTATAATCTGCATAAACCCATCCATTAATATTACTTTTCTTATAAAAATCATGTTTCAAATAATACTCATTATCATCATGTTGAACTATCGAATAATTAACATTAGTATTATTGACTTTTATCCAGCCAACCGTTTCATTATTTTTATCAATTAAATCCTTAAAATCAACTGACATATAACTAATATCAGCATATTTTTCTTCACCACTAGGAATAAATTCTTCTTTTGAAATATCCTCTTGTTTCTCATTTTCTAAAATTTCTGTACTAGCCAAAATGTCATCAGCTAAATAGTTAATTTTAAGCCTTTGAACATACCATCTTGAAGCATAAAAAATACAGATAAAATATACTCCCAAAGACAAAGTTAACATTAAAATAGGAATAACTGGCTTACCTTTATACATAAATAAAGAACTCTTTTTCGGATCAAAAATACACATAATTCCTATAATAAGATACCTTGGTATAATAGTAATGACTGTAAATAGTCCTAAAAAAAACCATTTAAATACTTTTAGTAATTTCACTAACTACCCACCTCCGTATCATGAAATAAGTATACCATAAAATAACAAAAAAAGATATATTTACTTTGAAAATAAAACTTTTTGTTGTATAATATGGTTAGTTTAAGGAAGAAGGTGAGTTAGAGTGAATATTGAAGATATAAAAATCGGTGATAAGCTGCAAATTCATTGTTACAAACATGATGGATCTCTTCATAGAAAATGGGATGAAGCCGTTGTTTTAGATATTAAAGATAATTATCTAGTATTTGGTAACAATAAAACAACCGTAATAGATTCAGACGGCAAAATATGGAAAACAAGAGAACCCGCAGTGATGTTTTTTTATAAAGATAGATGGTTTAATATTATAGGCCAATTAAAAGAGTATGGAATATATTTTTACTGTAATATTGCTACCCCAGTTTTAATTGATAATAAAATAATTAAATATATAGATTATGACCTAGATTTAAGAGTATTTCCTAATGGTAGTTTTAAAATATTAGATCGTATGGAATATAAATATCATAAAAAGCAGATGCACTATTCTAATCGTTTAGATTTTATTCTTAAATATGAACTTGGAAACTTAATAGATATGGCAAGAACCAAAGAAATGCCATTTGATAAAGAAACGATAAACAAATATTATCAAAAGTATGTAGAATTAACTGAAGAACAATAACTTGTTCTTTTATCTATCTAAAAACTAAAAAGTACTTGATTATAATTATTAATCTTTGATATAATAATTTAGAAGATAAGAAAGGAAGAATTTTATGGAAGAATACAAAATAACAATGCATAATGAAGAAGACACAATCGCGTTTGCACAAAATTTAGAATCAGAAAAATTTCCTAATATGGTTATTTGTTTGTATGGAGAATTAGGTAGTGGAAAAACCGTTTTTGCTAAAGCTTTTGCTCATGCAATGGGAATTGACGGAGTAACTTCTAGTACCTTTAATATAATTAAAGAATATAATGGAGAATTACCATTATATCATATGGATGTTTATCGAATTGAAAATAATGCTGACAACTTAGGAATTGAAGAATATTTTGAAAAAGGAGGAGTAACCATTATCGAATGGGCTGATCTTATTAAAGATTATCTTCCTGAAGAAAGACTAGATATTAAATTCAAAGTTATTGATGAAAATACTAGAGTATTACTATTAAAAGCCTATGGTGATGATTACATAAGAGCTTGTGAGGATATATTATGATTAGTTTATTTATAGATACATCTTTATCAAGTGTATCTATTTCTGTTATTAAAGATAATGAAATTTTATCATTAATTAAAAAAGATATTCCTAATATGCATTCTATATATACAACTAGTTATTTAAAAAAAGCCTTAGATGATGCTAATATTAACCCTTTAGAAGTAGATAATATCTATATCGTTAATGGCCCAGGTTCATTTACGGGCTTAAGAATAGGAGTAACAATTGCTAAAACTTATGGACACTTAATAGATAAAAACTTAACTCCAGTATCTACTTTAAAAGCAATTGCTATAAGTAGTGATTATAGAGGGATCATTATGAGTGTTATTAAAGCTAATAAAAGTAATTATTATGTAGGAGTATATGATAAAAATTATCAAAATGTTATTGAAGAGAAGTTTACTAATGAGTCTAATTTAATGGATTTAATAAATAAATATCACCCATACATTGTAACAACAGAAGATATTAATATTAATAGCATACAAATAAATAAAATTAATCTCGATATTTTAAAAATAATTAATTATTATCAAGATAAAGAAAAAGTAAATTACTATGCCTTAGTTCCTAATTATTTGAAACAACCACAAGCAGTGGAAGATAAAAAGGATTAATAAATGATTGAAGAGAAAGATATTATTTCTATAAATCCTTTCAGTAGAAAAATTATTTATATAGAAAATGATCAAGAACTAGGATTTCTTGAATATTCCCTCATATATGACCGTATAGAAATAGATAATATTATGGTCAACGAAGAATATCGTAATCTTGGAATAGGGACTAAATTAATGGCATATTTAGTAAGTCAAGCCATCTCACTTAGAGTAATAAACATTACATTAGAAGTAAGAGTAAGTAACCAAACTGCTATTAATCTTTATAAAAAATTTGGCTTTAGAGAAGTTGCTTTAAGAAAATATTATTATGGAGACGAAGATGGTATATTAATGGAAAAACAGGTGATGTAAAATGAAAGATATTTATTGCCTTGCAATAGAATCGTCATGTGATGAAACAAGTATGAGTATTATCAAAAATGGTACTGAAGAAATAGCTACTGTTACTAATACCCAAATAGATATTCATAAAGAATTTGGTGGAGTAGTACCTGAAGTAGCTAGTCGTAGTCATATTGAAAATATTACTATTGTTTTATCAGAATTATTAGAAAAAAGTCATATGAAAATAGATGATATTGATATTATCGGAGTAACTTATGGCCCGGGATTAATTGGATCATTACTAATTGGTCTTCAGTGTGCTAAAACAATATCTTTAGTAACTAATAAACCCCTAATACCAGTTCATCATATTAAAGGCCATATCTATGCTAATAACTTAGAAAAAAGGCTAACATTTCCTCTTATTGCTTTAGTAGTATCTGGAGGACATACTGAATTAGTTTATATGAAAGAAGACTATTCATTTGAAAAAATAGGTGGTACTCTAGATGATGCTATTGGAGAGGCTTATGATAAAGTAGCTAAAATATGCGGCCTTGACTATCCTGGTGGCCCAATTGTAGATAAATTAGCTAAACTAGGAAAAGATACCTATGATTTACCATATCCACTAAATGATGATAGCTATAATTTTAGTTTTAGTGGTATTAAATCAGCCGTAGTAAATTTAGTTCATAATGAAAAACAACGGGGAAATAATATAAGAATAAATGACATATGTACATCATTTCAAAATAGATGTATTGAGGTTTTAACAAAAAAAACTATGAAAGCCTTAAAAGAATATAAAGTTAATAATCTAGTATTAGCTGGCGGAGTAGCAGCCAATAGCTATTTAAGAGAAAAATTAACTAAAGAATGTCAAAAAGAAAAAATTAATTTTAGTTATCCAAGCATGAAATATTGTACTGACAATGCTGCTATGATTGGAGCGGCCGCCTATTATGCTTACAAAAAAGGAATAGTTGCCAACCTAGAATTGAATGCCAAAGCCGTAGTCGATTTATATAATGAAAAATAATTATAAAAATTATCTAAAAAAATATACTTTAGTATGAAACAAGATAAATTAAAAGAACTAAAAAGTTTAGATAATGATAATATTGTCTGGATTATATTTATAATATTATCTCTTTTAAACATAAATGCCGATAATCATCAAAAAAAATATATAATAACAAATAATTATAATGAAAAAGAAAAAGCAGATAATATTTTTAAATTTACTATTATTATCAGTATTATTATCTATCTATTTATATTTAATAAAAATTATAGTTCTTATCAAAAGTCATCAAACAAAGAACTATCAATTATAAAACTATCAAGTACTATTTTCTTTATACTAGGAGGATTATGTCTTTTATACTATGAAGAAAATAAATACAGTGAGGAAAGAAAAAATGAATGAAAATATTAAAAAAATAATTGAAATATTAACTAAAAAGAATAAAACAATATCAACAATGGAATCATGTACAGGGGGATGTCTGGTTAACAGTATTACAAATATTGAAGGATCTAGTGAAGTCTTAAAATTTAGTGCAGTGACTTATTCTAATGAATATAAAATAAAAATGGGAGTAAATAAAGAAATAATAGATAAATATACTGTCTATAGTATTGAAACTGCTAAAGAAATGAGTAAAAATATAAGTATGTATACTAATTCAAATTATGGTATTGGTATTACTGGTAAATTAAATAGAGTAGATAAAAATAATTTATATGGTGAAAATAATATTGTATATGTAAGCATTTATGATAAAGATAATGATAAATATTATAATATTACTATTGAAGTAGATAAAAATACTAGAGAAAAAAATAAAGAAATGGTTATTTTAGAAGTATCAAAAATTTTACTAAAAATAATAAATTTATAAATATAAATTTAGATAAAGAAGTATTGTAAAAGATACTTTTTTTTGTTATAATCAAATAGAAGATAAATAACCTAGGAGCTGATATTATGAAAAAAGAAAATAATAATCAAAAGGAAATAAATAAAGAAAATAAAATTAATAAATTAGGTAAAAAAAGTATCATAATAACTATATTTAGTATATTATTAGTAACTATTATTGGAACAGCTGCTTGGCTTACATGGAGAAGTAATGATACGGCTTTAGTACTTACTATTGGTGATTTAAATACAGCTCAGGTTATATTAAAACCATATAAAATAAATACCGAAATATTACCAGTAAATAGTTATGAAAATGAACTATATACTGATGTAGAAGCAATAAATAGCAGTTCTACATCTAAAAAAATAAAACTATTTTATAGAATTACTAATATTGATGAAGAACTAATAACTGAAGATTTTAAATATACTATAACAAGAAGTACTGATAATGGATCAACCTATGAAGAATATCAATCAGGAAATTTTTCAACCGCTCAAAATAATCAAGATTTCTATATCTTAAAAGAAAATATTCCCGGTAATACGACATATAAATATAAAGTATATATATGGTTAGATGGAAGTAATGGTAATCAAACAGAAGTACAAGGTAAAAAATTTGAAGGAGAACTTAGAGCAGAAATATTAAATGGAAGTGATGTAGTAGTAGATTTACCAGATGGATTAATTCCAATAACTTATGATGTATCAGGAAATAATACCATTGTTAAAACTATAGATAGTACTAATAGTAGTTGGTATGACTATGATGAACAACTATGGGCTAATGGTGTATTAGTAACCGAGTCATCAAGAAATACATATTTAAACACATCTGGAGTAACTATTCCAGAATCAGATATTTTAGCATATTATGTCTACATACCAAGATATAAATATAAAATATGGACAACTGAAGAAAGCAGTACAGGAGAAGAACAAGAAATAGAAATAATCTTTGAAAATACATCCATGACAAAATCACAAGGAACTCAAGTCGGAGAATATATTACTCATCCAGCCTTTACTTTTGGAAGTAATGAAGTAAATGGTATCTGGGTAGGAAAGTTTGAAACAACTGGAACTGAAGAAACTCCTACGGTAAAACCAGATGTGACATCGCTAAGAAATCAAAATGTATCAACTCAATTTCAAACAGCCTTAAAATTTGCTGGTGGAACAATGGCTGATGACGGAAGTGTGACATTTTCTGGTTCATCAACATATGGACTAGATAGCAACATTGACAGTCACATGATGAAAAATAGTGAATGGGGGGCAGTAGCTTACTTATCACATTCTAAATATGGATTAAATAGTGAAGTATATATTAATAATTCATCTGGATGTTATACTGGAAGAAGTGGTGGAAATGTTGGTGGAAGTACCCCAATAAATGGAACATATCCTGATCAAACATCAATAGTTGAAAAAAACACATATGGCTTTTATACTTGGGATGGCTACTTATTAAATTATAATACCAATACCAAATCATCAACAAGAGATTTAACAAAAGTAGCAAGTACCACAGGAAATATTACTGGAGTATATGACATGTCTGGAGGAGCATATGAATATGTAATGGGAAATTATAATAATACTATTTCCTCAAGTGGGTTTACGGTAATGCCAAGCAGTAAATATTATGATTTATATACTTCAACAAATAGATTAACTTCGTGTAATGGAGGAGTATGCTTTGGACATGGAATTTCAGAAACTAGCTTTTGGTATGAAGATTCAGCAACTTTTTTTGTTTCATTATATTCATGGTTAGCAAGAAGTTCTGCTTACGATAAAGGAGTTATTTCTGGTACATTTCATTACAGTGCAACACAAGGCACACAACAAACATGGCAAGGATTCCGTTCCGTATTAGTAAAAGCTCCATATAGTGATCCAATATTAAATGGCTCAGATCCAGTACTTGATGAAGGAATAATCCCAATAACATTTGATGTATCAGGCGATAATACCATAATAAAAACTGCAGGCTTATATGATGAATGGTATAACTATTCTAATCAAGAATGGGCAAATGCAATATTAGTAACTGAAGAGTCAAGAGATACATATCTAGGAACATCTGGAGTAGAAGTAAATCAATCAGATATCTTAGCATATCTAGTATGGATACCAAGATATAAATATAAGATATGGACGCTATCTGAAAGTAGTACAGGTCAAGAACAAGAAATAGAAATCGTATTTGAATCAAAAGATGAAATATCAACAGGCACTCAAGTAGGAGAATATATAACTCATCCAGCATTCTGGTGGGATGATGATAGTGATGGGGTAAGAGAAGAAGAAGAAGAATTATCAGGCATTTGGGTAGGAAAGTTTGAAACAACAGGAGATGCCACAACGCCGACGGTATTACCGGATGTTACTTCGCTAAGAAGTCAATCTGTATCAACTCAATTTAAAACAGCCTTAAAATTTGCCGGTGGAACAATGGCGGACGATGGAAGTGTAACCTTTACTGGTTCATCAACTTATGGGTTAACAGCTAATACCGACAGTCATACGATGAAAAATAGTGAATGGGGCGCGGTTGCTTATTTATCACATTCAAAATATGGCGTAAATAGAGAGGTATATATAAATAATAGTAGTGGTTATTATACTGGAAGAAGTGGTGGAAATGTAGGTGGTAGTACTCCGATAAATGGAATATATTCTGATCAATCATCAACAACACAATATAACACATATGGTTTTTATACCTGGGATGGATACTTATTAAATTATAATACCAATACCAAATCATCAACAAGAGATTTAACCAAAGTAGCCAGTACAACAGGAAATATTATGGGAGTATATGATATGTCTGGAGGTGCGACTGAATATGTAATGGGAAATTTAAATAAAAAAAGCATGGGAGATAATTTTAACCCATTTCCTAGTCAAAAATATTATGATTTATATACGACAATAAGCAGTTTAACTGCCTGTAATGGTGGAGTATGTTTTGGGCATGCTTTGTCAGAGGTAAGTTTGTGGCATAGTGATGGTGGTGAAATTGATGATGGTAATGGTCCGTGGTTTCTTCGTGGTGGCTACTACAGCCATGGGAGGTATGCGGGTGTCTTCGACTTCCGCAACGGCAGTGGTCTTGCGAGCACCTTCAACGCCGCCCGTCTGGTTCTCGGTATAGGAGCGTAGCGACATGCTCTTTTGAAACGGAGGTTATGACAATAGGAAAAGATAAATAGGTAGCAGAAAAATACGAAATGGAGTTGTGCCCTGTTTGCCTCTTTTTTTGCAAACCGGGCACGGGGTAAGCTGTTGATAAATGAATATAAGTAGTTAAATAATAAAATATAGGTAGGTAAGATATGGAAAGAGAAATGATTAATAAAAGTAGTAAGAATAATAAAAAGGGTTTTACTTTAGTAGAGTTAATTGCTACTATTGTTGTCTTGGCTTTAGTCGTAGGTATATCTAGTTATGCTGTTATTGGTTTAATACAAAGTTCTAAAGAAAAGAATTATGAATTATTAATTACCAGTATTAAAGATGCCGCAGAAACTTATTATCAAGAATGCACCTATTCTAATAATACAGGTATTACCTGTGGTAATACAGTAACACTTAATGATTTACTTACTTATGGTTATTTAAAAGGAAATGATTCTGATCATGATAATAGTATTATTAATCCTAAAGATAATGAAAATATAGGTGCCTGTCAAATATCTATTTCTTATTTATCTGGTAAAGTAGAAGTTAGTGCCGTTAATCCTACTGGTAGCTGTCCTACTGAATATTAAGAGGTAATCTATGATAGGTAATGATTGGGATATTATCTTAAAAGAAATCTATAATAAAGAATATTTTAATAAAATAAAAGAAAAAGTTAGATATGAATATCAACATAAAACTATTTTCCCCCCTGCTAATAAAGTCTTTTCCGCACTACGCTTAACGCCATATAAAGATGTATCTGTAGTTATATTAGGACAAGACCCTTATCATGGTATAGGAGAAGCTAATGGACTATGTTTTTCTGTTAATCATGGTATAAAAATGCCTCCCTCATTAAATAATATTTATAAAGAATTATATAATGATTTAGGTATTAAAAGAACAGATACTGATTTATCTGATTGGGCTAGTCAAGGAGTATTATTATTAAATAGTGTTTTAACCGTTGAAAAAGATAAACCTGCTAGTCATAAATTTATTGGATGGAAAACATTTACTGATGAGATTATCATGAAATTAAATGAACATGAAACGCCAATAGTCTTTATCCTTTGGGGGAATTTTGCTAAAAGTAAAATAAAATATATTACTAATTCTAAACATTTAATAATATCATCATCTCATCCCAGTCCTTTTTCTGTTAATTATGGTTTCTTTGGTAGTAAACCTTTTTCAAAAACAAATGAATTTTTAAAGAAAAATAATTTAAAAGAAATAAAGTGGTAATTATGTTAGGAGTATATATTCATATCCCTTTTTGTAAAAAGATTTGTACTTATTGTGATTTCTGTAAAATGTATTATAATAAAAAATATATTATTCCTTATTTAGATAATTTAAAAAAAGAAATTACCATAAGATATCAAAATGAATTAGTTAATACCATCTATATTGGGGGAGGAACTCCTAGTTGCCTGGATAATTTAGAACTTGACTATTTACTAAATATTTTATCAATATTTAAATTATCTAAAGATTATGAATACACAATTGAATGTAATATTGAAGATGTTAATATAGAAAAATTAAAAATATTTAAAAAATATGGTATAAATAGATTAAGTATTGGAGTCCAGTCATTTAATGAGAATAATATTAAAAAATTAGGAAGAGGACATAATGAAAAATTAGTCTTTGATAATATATCTCTTGTTAAAAAATATTTTAAAAATATTAATATAGATTTAATATATGGAATTAATAATAATTTAGATGAAGTAAAAGAAGATATTGATAAATTTTTAAAATTAGATATTCCCCATATTTCATGTTATTCATTAATAATTGAAGAAAATACTAAATTATTTATTAATAAACAAAAATATATTGACGAAGATATAGATAGATTAATGTTTGACTATATCAATGATAAACTTGTAAATAATGGTTATATTCATTATGAAATAAGTAACTATGCCAAACTAGGATATGTGAGTATTCATAATAAAAATTACTGGTTAAATGGTAGTTATTATGGATTTGGATTAAGTGCAGTTAGTTATCTATCTAATCATAGGATTACTAATACCAAGAATATGACTAAATATTTAAATGGTAATTATATAGATAGTGATATTTATGAAGATATAAAAATAAATAAAGAAAATGATCTTATATTAGGTCTTAGATTAATTGATGGTATAAGTATTTCTAAATATAATAATAAATATCAAGATAATTTATTAGATAAGAAAGTAATAAAAGAATTATTAAATGATGAATATTTAGAAATAGTTAATGATAAATTAAGATGTAAATATATTTATATTTATTTATTAAACAATATATTAGAAAGAATTATAGGAAGTGATTTATGATTGATTTTATTAAAAGTGAAAAAGTATATTTACCCATAATATATATAGCATTAGGATTAATAATTTATAATATTATAAAAATAATAATAAATAAAATAAGCAAGAATAAACATATTGATAAAAAGAAAAAAACTATTATTTCATTAATTAAAAATATTATTAAATATCTTATATATATTTTAATGATTTTATCAATCTTAAATGTCTATGGAGTAAATACAACCTCTATTATAGCTTCAATAGGAGTAGCTGGATTAGTAATAGGATTAGCTTTTCAAGATATAATCAGAGACTTTTTATCAGGAATATTTATTTTATTTGATAATCAATATACTATTGGTGATACAGTTTCAATTAACAATTTTAAAGGAGAAGTAATATCTTTTGGATTAATGTCTACCAAAATAAAAGCTGCTACGGGAGAAATTTTGATATTATCTAATTCTTCTTTTAAAGAAGTTATAAACTATAGTATTGATAATACGATTTTATATATTACTCTAGATGTATCTTATGATACAAATATAGAGAAATTAGAAAAAGTATTAAATGATTTAAAAGAAGATGTTATGAAAATAGAAAATGTATGTGGAGAATATAAATTATTAGGAATAAGTGAATTTTCCTCAAGCAGTATTAAATATTTAGTTAGTATTGAATGTAATCCAAATACTCACTATCAAATAAAAAGAGATTATTTAAAATTAATAAGAAATACTTTTAATAAAAATAATATTGAAATTCCTTATAATAAATTAGATATAAATATAAGAGGTAAAGATGAATAAAATAAAATATTTTGAAGAAGAAATATCATATCTAAAAGATGAAAATAATAAAGAAGATTTAAGGTATTTAATAAATTTATTACCAGACTACTTTTTTGTTATACCCGCATCTAGTACTGGAAAATATCATCCTAAATATGCTAGTACTAAAAATGGGTTATTAAAACATACAAAAGTTGCTGTTAGAATAGCTTATGACTTATTTGATACAGTTATTAACTTTAGTGAAAATGATCAAGATTTAATAATAATGGCATTAGTTTTACATGATGGATTAAAAAAAGGAATTGTCGAAGAAAAATATACAAGATTTGATCATCCATTACTAATATCTAAATTAATTATGGAAAACGCAAATAATTTAAAAATGAATATTGATGATGTAAGAAAGTTATGCTCTTTAATTGAATCACATATGGGTAAATGGAATACTAGTAAATATAGCAAAGTAGAATTACCACTACCAGTAACTGAACTGCAAAGGTATGTTCATCGATGTGATTATTTATCAAGTAGAAATTATCTAAATGTTTCTTTTGATAAGTTAAATATAAAATAGGTGATATTATGAAGAAAAATAATAAAGGTTTTACTTTAGTTGAATTATTAGCAGTAGTAGTTATTCTATTAGCCATATCCGTTATTGCTATTTCTAGTATCAGCGCAGCTATTGAAAGAAATAAAGAGAAACAAAATGATGCTAAAATAAAAGTAATTGAAAGTTATGCAGAAGCATATTACGAAGCTCACAAAAATAGTTTAGGTCTAACTAACTGTATCTCCGTAAGTAAATTAGACTTAACTGAAGAAGAAATGACTGACGCTTTTGGTAATGTTTTTACTGGACAAGTTTGTTACACTAATGGCAAAGATTTTTCTTATAGTGAGTAACATGAAAGGATTGGTAGTATGAA
>CALVON010000040.1 GCA_944350315.1 uncultured Bacilli bacterium
GAAGAAGAAATATTGGTGATAATTGCTAGGTGGCTCACCTGTACCCATCCCGAACACAGAAGTTAAGCACCTAAACGCCGACGATAGTGAAAGCGAAAATAGGAAGTTGCCAATATTTTTTTTATTAATTTTTTTTTTTACATAAAAAAACAAATTAATTGTATAATTAAGTATAAGATAGATACAAAGAAAAGTATTTATGCTATAATTATAATGAGGTGGAATATGAGAGTAGTCATAAGTGCAGGAGGCACTGGAGGGCATATATATCCAGCAATTGCAATTATAAATAAAATTAAAAGTGAAGAACCAAATAGTGATATTTTATATATAGGAACATCTGATAGAATGGAAAAAGATATAATTCCAGAATTGGGTATAAAGTATGTAGAACTGGAAATATGCGGCTTTAAAAGAAAATTAACATTTGAAAATATCAAAGTGCTAATTAAATTTTTAAAATCACGTGAAAAATGTAAAAAAATTATTAAAGATTTTGATCCTGAAATAGTAATAGGAGCAGGTGGTTATGTAACTGCACCTGTAATTTGGGCAGCTAAAAAACTTGGAAAAAGAACATTTATTCACGAGCAAAATTCAGTTGTTGGTTTATCAAACAAATATTTAACTAAATATGCCGATAAAATAGGTGTTTCTTTTGAATCAACGATGAAATACTTTCCAAAAAATAAAGTTGTATTGACAGGAAATCCATGTAGTCAAAAAGCCATATTAATAAAAAAGGCAAAAAAAGAAGATTATGGATTGAGTAAAGATAAGAAATTAGTTTTAATTGTGATGGGAAGTTTAGGAAGTAAAACCATAAATGATAAAATTTTTTCTTTTTTAGATGCTTTTAGAAATAAAGATTATGAAGTACTATTTGTTACAGGAAATTCATATTATGAAAAAATAAAAAATAATAAATATCCAAAAAATATCAAAGTAGTCCCTTTCATATATGAATTACCATCTATTATGAAAGTTACAGATTTAATGATAACTAGAGCTGGTGCATCTACAATGAGTGAAATAATGGCCCTAGCAGTTCCCGCAATTTTTATTCCAAGTCCATATGTAACTAATAATCATCAATATAAAAATGCGATGGATCTAGTTAATAAAAATGCGGCCTTAATACTTGAAGAAAAGAATTTAACAAAAGAAGCTTTAATTAAATTAATTGATGATACTTTATTAAACACAAAAAATTATAATGAAATAAAGAATAATTTAAAAAATATTGGCATAAAAGATAGCGGAGAAAGAATTTATGAATTATTAAAAGGAATGATTATGGATGATAAAAAGTTTTTTTGATAATGGTAAAATTAAATATATTGAAAATGCATCACTAAAAAAATATAATTCATATCGTATTGATTCATCATGTAAATATCTAGTTTTTCCTAAAAATAAAGAAGAATTAATAAATATTTTAAGAGAATTAAAAAAAGAAAAAATAAAATATTTAGTTTTAGGAAATGGCTCAAATATAATTTTATCTATGGATTTTTATGATGGCGTTATAATAAAATTAGATGATTTAAATAAAGTAACATATAACGGAAATAACGTTACAGCAGAAGCTGGTTGTTCTTTAATAAAATTATCATTAGAAACAGTTGAAAAATCTTTAGAAGGATTAGAATTTGCATCAGGTATACCAGGTAATGTTGGTGCTTCTACTGCAATGAATGCAGGAGCATATAATAGTGATATGTCTAAAGTAATTAAAGAAGTTGAAATATTAGATGATAATCTTAAAATAACTAAGTTAACAAAAGAAGATTTAAATTTTTCATACCGCGATTCATTAATTAAGCAAAATAATAAATTGATAGTTTTATCAACAACTTTCGTATTAAAGGAAGGAAATAAAGAAGAATTAATGTCCAAAATTGAAGAAAGAAAACACAAAAGAATGACAACTCAACCACTAAATTATCCCAATGCAGGAAGTGTATTTAGAAATCCAAAAAATATGTATGCCGGTGAAATGATTGAAAAATGTAATTTAAAAGGATATAACATAAACGGAGCAGAAGTATCCGAAAAACATGCAAATTTCATAATAAATAAGGGAAATGCTACTGGAAAGGATATATTGTCATTAATTGAAAAAATTCAGACAGAAATAAAAAACAAATATGGCATTGAATTAAAATTAGAACAAATTATAGTAAAATAGGAGATAAGAGTATGGCTAGTAAAAAAGTTAAAGTAAAGGTTAAAAAGAAAAAAATAAAATTAAAGAAAATATTAATGTTTTTTTCCTTTATTTTAGCAATATTAATTATTTTTATCTATATTATAAATATACCAATAAAAAACATTTATATCTTAGGTAATAATATATTAACTGACAAAGAAATAATAAAAATATCTAATTTAGATGATTATCCTCCACTACTAAAAACCTATTTTTTAAATATAAAGCAGAAATTAGAAAAGAATGATTATATTGAAAATGTCGAAATTAAAAGAAATATGTTTGGAAAAATATATATAAAAATAAAAGAATATAGTCCTATTTGTATATATAATGACAAATTAATATTATCATCTAAAAAAGCTGTTGAAAATGACTATAAAATTAACTATGTTCCATACGTAATTAGCGATATAGAAAACCTATATGATAAAACTATAGAAAAATTTTCTTTAATAGATAAAGACATATTGATAAAAATTTCTCATATAGAATATGTTCCAAATGACGTAGATAAAGAAAGATTTATTTTTTATATGGTTGATGATAATTACGTCTATATAACGTTATCAAAAATAGAAAAAATAAATAAGTATAATTTAATCGTCAAAGAACTTGAAGGAAAAAAAGGAATAATTTATTTAGATTCAGGTGACTATGTAGAAATAAAAGGTTGACATAAACAAATAGTTATTATATAATTAAAACATGGAAAATAGGTGGTGTCTATTTATGAAATTAAATAATAAAGGTCAAACTCTAGTAGAATATGTTTTAATTATTTCACTTATAACAGTTGTTGCCATAGCAGTTGTTAAAATTTTTGGTGGTTATCTAAAAGATACTGTTACCAAAATGGGGTGTGAAATGATGGGAAAAGAATATGTTGAAACAGACACCATTGGAGAAGCTTATTGTAAAGGCGATGAAGATAAGATATTAGAATAAATTTAGGCCATATTAGGTCTTTTTTTGTAATTAAAGTACTATTATAGAATAATATATTGTAAGTAACAAATAACTATAGTATAATGTTATAAAGGAGTGTGCAGTATGTTTTATTTTTGGCTAAGTATTGTTGTAATTCTTTCAATTATTGAAGTTACCACCATAAACCTAACAAGTATATGGTTTGTAGTAAGCGGAATATTATCAATGATAACATCCTTATTTACAGAAAATTTAATGATACAATTAACAGTATTTGTTTTAGTAGGTCTAGTATTAATGTTATCAACAAGAAAAATTGTTAAAAAAATTTCACCACCAAAAGTTAAAACTAACATAGACAGAATTATTGGTATGAACGGCATTGTTACTGAAAAAATAACTAAAAATCATTGTGGAGAAGTAAAAGTGGATGGTAAAAAATGGAGTGCTCTTGCAGATGAAAATATAAACAAAGATGAAACTGTTAAGATATTAGAAATTAATAGTACAAAGTTAAAAGTAGAAAAAATAAAAGAATGATACAATGGGAAATTAATAAATAAAAAGAGAAGGAGTGATATAATGGAATTTTTAATAGCTATTATAATAATATTATTATTAATAATAATCCCAAATATAAAAATAGTACCTCAAGCAAAAAATTACGTCATTGAAAGGTTAGGATCATATTATCAAACATGGGAAAATGGTCTACATTTTAAAATACCGTTTATTGACCGTATTGCAAGTATTACGACGATGAAAGAAATAGTCAAAGACTTTGATCCACAACCAGTTATTACGAAAGATAACGTAACTATGCAGATTGATACAGTCGTATATTTTCAAATTACAAATCCAAAACTATACACGTACGGCGTAGAAAATCCTATAAATGCAATAGAAAATTTGACAGCAACTACACTAAGAAATATAATTGGAGAATTAGAATTAGATCAAACACTAACATCTAGAGATATAATTAATAATAAAATGAGAGTTATATTAGATGAAGCAACAGATCCTTGGGGAATAAAAGTTAATAGAGTAGAAGTAAAAAATATTTTACCACCAAAAGATATTCAAGACGCTATGGAAAAACAAATGAGAGCAGAAAGAGAGCGAAGAGAAAAAATCCTTCAAGCCGAAGGCGAGAAAAAATCAAGCATTTTAATCGCTGAAGGAGAAAAAGAGTCTGCAATATTACGTGCAGAAGCAAAAAAGGCTTCACAAGTAAAAATAGCCGAAGGAGAAGCAGAAGCAATATTAAAGTTAAAACAAGCAGAAGCAGAGGGTATAAAATTATTAAAAGAAGCAAAAGCAGATACCGCAGTACTTGCTTTAAAGAGCTATGAAACATTATCAAAAGTAGCTGAAGGAGAAGCAACAAAAATAATTATTCCCTCAAATATGGAAGGAATTGCTTCATTTGGAACAGTTTTAAATGAAATGTTTGACAAAAAAAATAATAAATAATTTAGTAAATGTAAAAATAAAAAATCACATTTTGTGATTTTTTTTAATAAAAAGAATAAAATATAAAGAATTAGCAATTTAACTATTGACATTGCTAAAATGTTGTACTATAATTAATTTAGCAATTGAAAATGGTGATTGCTAGGGAAGTGATATGGTGGTAACAAAAAGACAAAATGAAATTTTAAAGTTTATTGTAGAAGAGTATGTCAAAACAGTAAAACCAGTTAGTTCAAATACAATATGTAAAAAATTGAATTGTTCTAGTGCTACAATCAGAAATGAAATGGTTCTTTTAGAAGAATTAGGATATTTAGAAAAAAATCATTATGCATCTGGCAGACAACCTAGCGAGCAAGGATATAAATACTATGTAGAAAATTTGATGACTCCAAAAGATTTAACTGGAGAAGATATGCTAAAACTTCAAACAATATTTCATAATCAATCCCTTGTATTAAGCGATGCAATTGAAAAAAGTTTGCAACTAATTTCTGAAATTACTAATTATACATCCGTCGTTTTAGGAAAATCTTCAAATGAGAACAAATTAAAAAAAGTAGAAGTTCTTCCTTTAGAAGATAATAGAATATTGTTAATGTTAATAACAGATAAAGGATATGTTGAATATAAAAATATATATCTTCCAAATACTGATATTGAAGAAGTAATTAAGACAGTAAATTTAATTAATAAGATGATTGTAGGAACCCCAATTAGTGAAATAAATAAAAAGCTTGAATACGATATAAAACCAATTATTGGTAAATATGTTAAACAACATGAAATGTTATATAATGCGTTTTATGATGCATTTAGCAGTTTTGTCAACAAAACCAATGATATTCATTTTGCAGGAAAAAATAACTTCTTGAAACAACCAGAGTTTAACAATATTGAAAAAGTAAAAGAACTGCTAGCAAAATTTGATGATGCAAAAATTATTAATGAAATTGAAGAGCAAAACAATGGCGTTAATGTTTACATTGGAAAAGATTCTGAAATATCAGAAGATGTATCGGTTGTTAAAACGAAATATAATTATAATGGTGAGGAAGGAACGATAGCTATAATTGGTCCAAAAAGAATGGAATATGAAAGAGTTGTCAATCTTTTAAATTATATTAAAGAAAATATTGATAATCAATAAAATGAAAAGAGGAAATATGAATAAAAGTAAAAAAAATTGTATATGTAATGAAGAAAAAAAAGAAGATAAAAAAGTAAATGAATGTAATTGTGAACATCAAAAATGCGAGTGCAAAGAAGAAGATCAAGAAACAAATGATCTTTTGACAAATAGAATTAAATCATTAGAAGATTCGCTATTGAGAAGTCAAGCAGAGTTGCTAAATTATCGCAAAAGAAAAGATGAAGAAACATCTAGAATCTTAAAATATGCCGAAGAAGATATTTTAAAGGGATTTCTTCCTATATTAGATAACTTTGAAAGAGCTATAATGATGGATGATAATAATTTTGGAGATGAAACATCTAAATTTCTTGAAGGCTTTAGAATGGTTTATGATCAAACCAGAAAATTATTAGAGCAATTTGGTGTTAAAGAAATAGAATGTTTAAATCAAGAATTTAACCCAGCATATGAACAGGCCATATCAACTGAAAACAAAAAAGATATTGAACCAGGAATTGTCTTAAAAGTTTGTCAAAAAGGATATATGTATAAAGACAAGGTATTAAGAAGTGCCATGGTTATTGTAAGTGAATAATAAAGAAAAGAAAGGTGATAAGAATGAGTAAAATAATAGGAATAGATTTAGGAACAACGAATAGTTGTGTTGCAATATATGAAGGTGGCGAAGCAAAAGTTATTACAAATGCTGAAGGAATGCGCACAACACCATCAGTAGTTGCATTTAAAAAAGGGGAAATAATTGTAGGTCAAAAAGCCAAAAATCAGATGGTAACCAATAAAGATACTATATCATCAATAAAAAGAAAGATGGGAACTAATGATAAAGTTCATGCAAATGATAAAGATTATACACCAGAAGAAATATCTGCAATGATACTTAGTGATCTAAAAAAGACAGCTGAATCATATTTAGGAGAAAAAGTATCTCGTGCAGTTATTACTGTTCCAGCATATTTTAATGATGCACAACGTCAAGCAACTAAAAATGCTGGAAAAATTGCTGGACTTGAGGTTGAAAGAATAATTAATGAACCAACAGCTGCAGCATTAGCATACGGCTTAGATAAACAGGATAAAACACAAACTGTTTTAGTATATGACTTAGGTGGAGGTACATTTGATGTATCAATTCTAGAACTTGGAGACGGAGTGTTTGAAGTTAAAGCAACTAGTGGAAACAATAAATTAGGTGGTGACGACTTTGATGAAAGAATTATGGACTGGATGGTTAAAGAATTTAAGAAAGAATCAGGAATTGATTTATCTAATGATAAAATGGCTATGCAAAGAGTGAAAGATGCAGCTGAAAAAGCTAAAAAAGATCTTAGTGGAATGTCATCTACTGAAATTTCTCTACCATTTATAACTCAAGGAGAAGATGGCCCAATCCATTTAAATATGAATTTAACAAAAGCTAAATTTGAGGACTTAATTGAAGATTTAGTAGAATCAACACTTGAGCCTGTAAAAAAAGCAATGAAAGATGCAAAATTAAGCAAGAATGACATTGACAAAGTTTTATTAGTTGGCGGTTCAACAAGAATTCCATGCGTACAAGAATTGGTTAAGAAAGAATTAGGCAAAGAGCCATCTAAAGAAGTAAATCCAGATGAAGTAGTCGCAATGGGTGCTGCTATACAAGGAGGAGTTTTAACTGGTGATGTAAATGATATAGTGTTACTAGATGTTACTCCATTATCTCTAGGTATAGAAACTCTAGGAGGAGTAATGACAGTATTAATTCCAAGAAATACAACTATACCAACAAGCAAAAGTCAAGTATTCTCAACTGCTGCCGACAACCAACCAGCCGTAGATATACATGTACTACAAGGTGAAAGAAGTATGGCTAGCGATAATAAGACTTTAGGTAACTTCCAATTAACAAATATTCCACCAGCACCACGTGGTATTCCTCAAATTGAAGTAACCTTTGATATTGATGCTAACGGAATAGTTAATGTTAAAGCTAAAGATTTAGGAACAAACAAAGAACAGTCTATAACAATAACAGCAAGTAATACACTAACAGATGAAGAAATAGATAGAATGATGAAAGAGGCTGAAGCACATAAGGAAGAAGACAATAAGAAGAAAGAAGCCGCTGATACTAAAAATGATGCAGAACAAGTAATTTTTATGACTGAGAAAGCCATAAGAGATCTTGGTGATAAAGTAACTGATTCAGATAAAAAAGAAGCTGAAAAGTTAATAGAAAAGACTAAAAAAGCTTTAGAGGGCGATGATTTAGAAAAAATTAAAGATGCTAAAGACGAGTTGTTGAAAAAAGCTAATGAATTAGCAACTAAAGTATATGAAGAAGCTGCAAAACAAAGCAAAGATTCTGAAGAATCAACAGGAAATGCTGATGAAGCTAATGAAAAAAAAGATGACGATGTAGTTGATGCAGAATACGTTGAAAAATAGATAACATTAATAAGTTCTAGACATATCTAGAACTTATTACTTGTACAAAAAGGAGGTAAAATGAATAAAAGAGATTACTATGAAATCCTTGGAGTAGATAAAAATGCCTCTGACGCAGATATAAAAAGTGCTTTTAGAAAATTAGCTAAAAAATATCATCCAGATGTTTCAAAAGAAGAAAATGCTGCTGAAAAATTTAAAGAAGCACAAGAAGCATATGCTGTATTGTCAGATCCAGAAAAAAGAAAACAATATGATCAATTTGGTCATAATGCATTTAATAATAATGGAAGTGGCTTTTCAGGATTTGAAGGCTTTGATTTTGGAAATATGTCTGATATTTTTGAAGATTTATTTGGTGGAATGGGATTTTCAAGAAGTAGTGGGAGAAGCAGAAATGCAAATGGCCCAAGAAAAGGTAATGATGTCTTATATAATATGACAATATCTTTTGAAGAAGCTGTATATGGAACCGAAAAAGATATAAAAATAGAAGTAGAAGAAAATTGTACCAACTGTCATGGTAAAGGTGGATTTAATTCAAAGACATGTCAAGAGTGTCACGGAAGTGGAACAATAACTCAAGAACAGAGGACTTTATTTGGAAGTTTTCTATCAAAAACAACTTGCCCATATTGCCATGGAACTGGTTCAACATACGAAAAGACATGTGATGAATGTCACGGAAAAGGTAAAGTTGTAAATAGAAAGACAATAACTGTTACTATCCCAGCGGGAATTGATTCAGAAAATAGACTCAGAGTACCCGAAAAAGGCGGAGCAGGAATTAATGGCGGGCCTAATGGAGATTTGTACATTGAATTTATTGTAAAGGAACATAATTTTTATAAAAGAGTGGAAGATGACGTATACATAGAATTACCACTAACAATTACTGAAGCTGTTTTGGGAAGCAAAAAAGAAGTTCCTACACTATATGGAAATGTGGAATTAACTATTCCTGCAGGAACTCAAAACGGCGAAAAAATGCGCTTAAGAGGAAAAGGCATTGAAAATGTTAACAGTAAAAGAAAAGGAGATATGTATATAATTACTAAAATAATAATACCAGAAAAATTGTCACGTGAACAAAAAAAATTATTTGAAGAATTATCATATACTGATTTAGAAAATAGTAAATACTTTAAAAGCTATAAAAATTGCATTAAATAGATGCAATTTTTTTTTTATTTTGATATAATTGAAATAGTTAGGTGAACGATATGCAAAGATATTTTCTTAAAAATAAAGAAGGCAATAATTTGATATTTTTTGAACAAGACCTTCATCATATAAAAAACGTTATGCGATTTAGAGAAAATGATCAAATAGAGGCAATTTGGAATGAAATAATATATTTATGTAAAATTGACAGTATTTCTCCATTTTCTTTAAAAGTAATAAAAGAAGAAAAAACGGTAAAAAAAAATAATGTAAAATTATCAGTAGCTGTATCACTTGTTCAAGAACAAAAATTTGACTTAATATTACAAAAATTAACAGAATTAGGAATTGACAATATAATTCCTATTAAAACGGAAAGAAGCATAATAAAGATAGATGAAAAAAAGATTTCTAAAAAATATCAAAGATGGCAAACTATATGTAAAGAAGCCAGTGAACAATCACATCGTACAAATATACCAAAAATAAATCCAATAATAAAATTAAAAGATTTAAATAAAATTGATTGCGAATTAAAACTAATATGCTCATTAGATAGCAAATCCAAGCCACTTGACGAATATTTGACTAAAGATATTAAAGAAATTTTGTTTGTTATTGGACCAGAAGGGGGATTAACAGATCAAGAAGAAAAATGTTTAATTGACTATGGTTTTAAACAAACAACACTTGGTAAACAAATATTAAGAGTAGAAACAGCAGCAATATATGTTGCAAGTATAATAAACTATGTATACGGGGGATAAGGATGAATACAATAATTGATTTTTATAAGAGTTTAGACTTGATTAATTTAATAATATTTTGGGGTATAATAATTATTATTACTTTATTATTAACATTTTCTATTATAATTTCTAATAAAAATAAAAAACTTAAGGAAATTATTAACAATAACCAAAAAAATGTTTCTAAAAAAGAAATTCCAATTACCAAAGAGATAAATAATAACTATATACAACAGTCAAGAGAAAATACATCAAACATAGAGAAAATATTAAAAGACGACAATAAAATTTTTGAAGAAAAAAATTTTATTGCTGAAGAACACGTTATGGAGTACAATAAAGATTTATTTTCTATTCCAAATATAAAAAAAACAACTGACACAGTTGATAATGTAAAATCATCAGAAACAAATAAAATCCCCAATAAACCTTATCAAAAAAATGTTTTAAAAGAAATATCCACAAGCCAAACATCGCCAATAGGATTAGTCACACCAATAAAAAAAGAAGTAAAACAGGCTCAAGAATTAACTGAAATACTAAATAACTATGATAATAATGCTAATTTAGAAAAAAATCTTTTCACGAACAAAAGTCATAATATCCAACAAGCAAGTGCTTTAAACGATGTTCCTAAATTAAAAAAAGAAGAATTGAGAAAAGACGAAACAAAAGAAGATAAACAAAAAAATTATTTAGAAAAAATATCAAAGGCACTGGAAGAAAGTCAAAATAATAATACATTGAAAAGAACAGAATACGAAATGCAACAAGAAGAAGATGCTATCATAAGTTATGAAGAACTGATGAAAAAAAAAGATAGTATAAAAATAGCAGATGAAGAAGAAGCCATTATTAGCATCGAAGAATTAGTAAAAAGACAACAAAGTGAAAAAATATATAATTTAACAGAAGAAGAAGAAAATGAAAATTTCATTCGTGAATTAAAAGATTTTCGAAATAATTTATAAAATTTATTATAAATAACATTTTTAATGAAAGTTATAAAATAAATAAAATTTAATTTGACTATTTTGAATAATAATAGTATATTTATAATAGGAGAGTAAAAAAATGGAAGAAAAGAAAATAGACAATACAATGAATGAGAATAAAAAAAATACGTCAAAAAGTATAATTGAAGAAAGTATAAATGCTCAGAAAAATAGAATAAAAAAAATAGACAGCATGCGAGAAGATTTTAAATCAATAAACAAAGATATTAATAATCAAATATTAAAATTATCAAATTCGATAAAAAGTCAAAAAGTTAACAATATTTTTAAAGAATTATATGAAAAGAATAACAAGGCATACAATAAAATTACAAATACATTAGCTACAGAAAGAATAGAAAAAGAAAATAAAATAAAGGAATTAAATTCAAAGAAGAATAAAGAAAAAGAAGACGATTAGGGGTGAAAATAATGCAAGTAATGGTCATAAAGAAAGAAAAAATTCACAAGTTTCCCTTTCCAAATGAAAATATTACTAATTATTGGATCAAAGATATTGATGAATCTGGAGATGAAAGAGATTTAATTCGCATAGAAAAAAAAAATAATAGCTGGTATCTAATAAGTAATGAACAATGCATTATTGATTCGAATGGCACAGAAATTCAAGAACAAAAGTTAAGCTTGGATAATTTTATTAAATTAAAAATTAATGACAATAAAGTTATAACATATGCTCTTTTATATGTATGCGAAGAAAATACTCAAGATTATAAAGTATATGAAGTGTCAAAAGATGATACATATACAATTGGTAAAGATCCTACCCAAACAATTATTATTGATAATGAATATATTAATTTAGAACATGCTCTGTTAATAAAAAACAATAATATTTTTACTATTAAAGCTAAAGACCTTAGAAGTCAAATATATGTAAATGATATTAAAGTAAATACAAAAACAGTAGAAAATGGAGATATTATATTTATTTATGGGTATAAACTTATAATCATTAACAACTATTTGATAATTAAAGATTACAACAAAAAAATGAAAATAAATACCACCAATATTATTCAAAAAGAATTGCCTATTCCAGAAGAAAAAGTTTTGCCAACAGAAGAAGATGACAATGCTGTATTGTATAATGAAAATGAATATTATTTTAGATCGCCAAGATTTGTAACATCAATAATTGAAGAAAATGTAAAAATAGATAGTCCACCTGGAAAAATAGAACCAGATGAAACTCCTGTACTATATACAATAGGTCCAATGCTAACAATGTCAATGTCATCAATTGTTAGTGCCACAGTATCTGTTATGAATCTAAAAAATGGTAATGGAAGTATAACCTCTGCCCTTCCTGCAATAGTCGTATCAGTAGCAATGCTATCATCAACATTACTTTGGCCAACCCTAATGAAAAAATATAATAAGAAAAAAAGTAAACAAAAAGAAGCTGAAAGGCAAAAAAAATATGTTGAATATTTAAAAGAAAAAAGAATTTTAATTGAAAATTTGCGAGTAAATCAATTTCAGATATTAACCGAAAATTTTAAAGAGCCAAAAACTTTAGAAAATATTATAAATAATAAAAAAAGAAATTTATGGGAAAGACTAATCGAAAGTGAAGATTTTCTAACAGTAAGATTAGGCTTAGGAACGGTTCCCTTAAAACTAAATTTAAGTTATTCTGTAGAAGATTTTTCAATGGTTGAAGACAATCTAAAAGAAGAAATGAAAAAGGTGGCTGACAGTGCAAAGGATATACCTAATGCCCCAGTAACGATCAATTTAACGGAAAGAAATAAATTAGTATTAATTGGCGATAGCATTTATAAAGATGCTATGATAGAGAGTATTATATTACAGTTAGCTACATATCATTCATATAGTGATTTAAAGCTAGTGTTTATGATTAACGACAATATTGGGGAATTTTGGAATAGTGTTAAAATGCTTCCTCATACTTGGAGTAATACCAGAGACATAAGATTTTATGCTAATAACTATGATGATATGAGTAAAATTTCTTTTTACTTAGAACAAGTATATACTGCCAGAAAATATAATGAAAATAATGGTCAACGAGAAGAGAGTAATTTGACTTATAAAGAAGTTTCACCATATTATTTAATAGTAGTAGATAATATTAAAAAGAACAAAAATATTGAAATAATTAACAAAGTATTAAAAGAAAATAGAAATCTTGGTTTCGGATTAATTATTTTAAATGAAGGTATTGCTAACTTGCCAAACGAATGTAATGACTTTTTAACAGCTGCAGGAGAAAGATCTGCCATTATAAAAAATGATTTAAATAAAAATAATCAACAAACATTCACTATGGATAGAATGGATGGCATTAATTTTCCACTATTATGTGAAAAGTTATCCAATATTCCAATAAAACTTCCATTAATGCTAGATGAAATAAAATCTTCCATTGGCTTTTTAGAAATGTATAAAGTTGGAAAAGTAGAACAATTAAATATTATGGACAGATGGATAAATAATAATCCTGTCAATAGTTTAAGCGTTCCTATTGGTATCCATACTGATGGAGAATTATTTAACCTTGATCTTCATGAAAAGTTTCATGGGCCTCATGGATTAATTGCCGGGATGACTGGTAGTGGAAAAAGTGAATTCATAATTACCTTTATCTTATCAATGTGCTTAAATTTTAATCCAAATGAAGTTTCTTTTGTACTAATTGACTATAAAGGTGGTGGATTAACAGGAGCTTTCGAAAATAAAATGACAGGCATTAAATTGCCACATTTAGCAGGAACAATTACTAACTTAGATGCTTCAGAAATTAAAAGAAGTTTAGCTTCTATCGAAAGTGAGCTTAAAAGAAGACAAGAATTATTTAACCAAGCCAAAGTCAAATTAAATGAAAGTACCTTAGACATATATAAATACCAAAAACTATATCGTGATGGACTTTTAACTGAGCCAATTTCTCATCTATTCATTATAACAGATGAATTTGCTGAATTAAAACAACAACAGCCAGAGTTTATGGATGAATTAATTTCTACCGCTCGTATTGGTCGTAGTTTAGGTGTACATCTAATACTAGCTACTCAAAAGCCAAGCGGTATTGTAGATGATCAAATATGGTCTAACTCAAAATTCAAAGTCTGCTTAAAGGTTCAAGAGAAATCTGATAGTATGGACGTAATTAAATGCCCAGATGCTGCGGGGCTAAAAAAAGCAGGTCGATTTTATCTACAAGTAGGTTATAATGATTATTTTGCTATGGGACAAGCTGCATATGCAGGAACAAAATACATTCCTAAAGATAAAATATCAAAAACAGTAGACAGAAACATTTCGTTTATCAACAATATAGGTGATATAGTTAAAAGTATAGAGACAGTCGAAAGAAAAGAAAATAAGTCACAAGGAGAAGAACTACCAAATGTATTAAAATATATCTTTGATACTGCTAAAAGTAAAAATATGGTAGCAAGAAAATTGTGGTTAGATAAAATACCTAATAAAATTTATGTAAATAATTTAATAAATAAATATTCATACATTCCAAAAAAATGGGAAGTATCTGCAATAGCTGGTGAATATGATGACCCCGAACATCAAAGTCAAGGACTATTAACTATAAATTTTAATGAATCTGGAAATACATTAATTTATGGAATTGATGGTAATGAAGTAATGCTTTCATCTATTGTATATAGCTTAATAATAACTCATGGTCCAGATGAGATAAATTTATATATTATTGATTTTGGAACAGAAATGTTTGGTATATTCAAAAAAGCACCACAAGTTGGAGATGTAATTTATGTTCATGAAACAGATAAATTTATAAATTTATTTAATATTTTAAACAAAGAACTTGAGTATAGAAAAAAATTATTTGTAGAATATAATGGAGATTATAATTTATATATAAAAAATAGTGGCAATACAATACCAAGATACATTATAATAATAAATAATTATGAAGTGTTAAATGAAAATTATGAAGACTACACAGATGTAATTTCAAGCATGACTAGAGAAGGCGAAAAGTATGGAATTGTCTTTATAATAACAGCAACGGGAGTAAATACAGTTAGAAGTAAAACTTCACAGAATTTTAACAAGCAATTATGTCTACAATTTAATGATCCAAGCGATTATTCAAGCATATTTGGTTCTACTCGTGGCTTAGTTCCAAGTCAAGCAACTGGAAGGGGATTAGTAAAAATTAATGGTAATTTATTAGAATTTCAAACAGCATATCCATATATATGGGAAGAAATTAATCCATTTATAAAAAATATATGTGACAAACTTAATCAAAATATTAAAACTAAAGCTAAAAAAATTGATATTTTACCAGATAATGTTCGAATGTATGATGTTGAAAATTATATTTCCGATTTGCGAAACGTTCCAGTTGGAATTAGAAAGGATACATTGGAAATATCAACATTTAATTTTGCAAGAAACCCAATATCTTTAATAGCCGCACAAGATTCAACGGTGTTAGACAAATTTATTCCATCATTAGCACAAGTTATTCAAAAAATTAATAATATAGAATTGTACATTCTAGATCCAAATGAGAGCATCAAAGACAAAAATTCATTTAAAAACTATTATGGAAGTAACTATACGGATAGTCTAAATAAACTAGAAGAAGTTGCAAACAATAATAATGGAAAAGGAAATGTCTTTCTAATCTTTGGATTTGATAGTTTAAATAATAATTTATCAACAGATGAAAAAAATAAATTAAAGAAAATATTAAATGAAATCAAAAGCAAACCAAACATAAGAATTATTTTAGCCGATGGTGTTTCAAAAATAAAGAGCTTAGAGTATGAAGAATTTTATCGAAGTAATGTTCAAGCAATTTATGGTATATGGGTTGGATCTGGCATAACAGACCAATTTACAATTAAATCATCAACATATACTAAGGAAACAAGAAGTCAAATTGAAAATAATTTTGGATATAATGTTGACAGAGGAACGGCAAAATTAATTAAAATACTTGATTTTTATACAAAAGATAATTGAGGGTGATAAAAATGGATTTTAGAGTATATGTAATAATAGAAATGCCAATTCTAGATAAATCATATGAGTTATTAGTCCCAATTGATAGAAGAATACATGAAATAATTTCGATAATGAAAAAAAATATTCCTGAGTTATCAACAAATTATTATCTTAATCACATACCGTTGCTATATAATAAGACAAGTGGGGAGCGATACAATTTAAATACTATCATTAAAGATTCAAATATTAAAACGGGAACTAGATTATTGATGATATAATTAAAAATATCCAAACAAAAAAGAGTATATATTCTTTTTATTAACATTTCTTTTATTTGCTTTTTGCTTTTTATTAGTGTATAATTTTTTTAGAGGTGAATAATATGATAGACATAAACTTGATCAGAACAAATAGAAAGTTAGTAGAAGATAATTTAAAGAAAAAATTTCAAGAAAATAAAATTCCTACGATAGATGAAATTTTATCATTAGATAAAAGTGTCAGAGAATTGAAGATAGAGGGAGACAACTTAAGACAAGAAAGAAATAAAAAATCAGATACAATTGGCACATTGTTTAAAGATAAAAAAATAGCAGAAGCTAATTCATTAAAAAGTGAAGTAAAAGAGATTAATGAAAGATTAATAGCTATAGAATCAAAAGAAGAAAAACTAGCATCTAAACTTAAAGAATTAATGATGACAATACCAAATATTATTGCGCCAGATGTACCTATCGGCAAAGATGATTCAGAAAACGTTGAAGAAAAAAGATTCGGAGAACCTATCGTTCCTAACTACGAAATACCATATCATTCAGATATTATGAGCTCTTTTAATGGATTAGATAAGGAATCTGCCGGAAGGGTAAGCGGAAATGGTTTTTATTACTTAATGGGAGATATTGCTAGACTCCATTCAGCTGTTTTAGCATATGCTAGAGATTTTATGATTGATAAAGGATTTACTTATTGCATTCCACCATATATGATTCATGGAGATGCCGTTGATGGAGTAATGTCATTTCAAGAAAAAGAAAATATGATGTACAAAATAGAAGGCGAGGATTTATATTTAATTGGAACATCAGAACATTCCATGATAGCAAAATTTAAAGATCAAATATTAAAAGAAAGTGATCTTCCAATTACCATGACATCATATTCCCCATGTTTTAGAAAAGAAGTTGGTGCTCACGGAATAGAAGAAAGAGGCGTTTATCGTATTCATCAATTTGAAAAACAAGAAATGGTTGTTTTATGTAAAAAAGAAGAAAGTGATCTTTGGTATGACAAAATGTGGAATTATTCGGTTGAACTTTTTAGAACATTAAATATTCCTGTAAGAAAACTAGTATGTTGCTCTGGCGATCTTGCCGATTTGAAATACAGATCATGTGATATAGAAGCATGGTCTCCAAGACAAAAGAAATATTTTGAAGTTTGCTCATGTTCTAACTTAACCGATGCTCAAGCAAGAAGATTAGCTATAAGATATAAGAATGAAAAAGGTGAAAAAGAATTTGTCCACACGTTAAACAATACTGTTATAGCCCCTCCAAGAATGTTGATTGCCTTTTTAGAAAATAATTATAATGAAGATGGAAGTGTCAATATACCAGAAGTATTACAACCATACATGGGTGGCAAAGATAAATTGATTCCAGATAGGAAATAGAAAAATATGGAAAAAATAAAAGTAATTTTTATGGGAACTCCTAATTTTGCCGTTCCTATATTAGAATCTTTAATAAAAGAATATAATGTTATATTAGTAGTATCCCAACCAGATAGAGAAAAAGACCGTAAAGGAAATCTTTTGGAAACACCCATAAAAAAAATAGCTCAAGATCATAATATAAAAGTTTTTCAACCATCAAAAATTAAAGATGAATATCAAGAGATTATAGCACTCAAGCCAGATATAATAATTACATGTGCTTATGGCCAAATTATTCCTAAAGTGATACTAGATTGCCCTAAATATGGTTGCATAAATGTTCATGGCTCACTTTTGCCAAAGCTACGCGGAGGAGCACCAATTCATCATGCTATTATAAACGGTGATAAAAAGACAGGAATAACTATTATGTATATGGATCAAAAAATGGATGCTGGTGATATAATAAGCCAAAAGGAAATTTTGATTAATGATGACGATAATTTAGATAGTCTATATTTAAAAATGTCAAAACTTGGAGCAGAATTATTAATGAAAACGATTCCTTTAATAATTAGTGGAAAAAATTCAAGAATAAAACAAAATGAAAATGAAGTAACTTTTGGATATAATATAACAAAAGAAGAAGAAAAAATTGATTTTCACAAAAGTAGTAAAAACATACATAATTTAATAAGAGGACTCAGTTCAACACCAGGAGCATATTGCTTTATTGATAATAAGAGAATGAAAGTATACTCTAGTCAACTAACCGACAAAAAAAGTAGTCAAGAAGAAGGAACAATATTAAATATAGATGATGATGGTATATATGTAAGTACTTGCGATAATATAATAAGGTTGACAGAAATTAAATTAGAAGGTAAAAAAAGATGCACTGTAAAAGAATTTAAAAATGGCATAAACATTAAAGAATACATTGGAAAGGTACTAAAATAATGAATAAATTTTTAGAAAAGTGGCAAAAAGATCGAAAATTTAAAATAAAAATTAAATTAATAATATATACACTATTTGTCATTTTAGTATCAATATATGCAATTAGTATAGAAAAAAAGCCTTCAACTACAATAGAAAATGAAGAAAATATCAGTGAAAATGAAGAGAATAGTGAAATTATAAAATTAGCAGACAATTATCAATATGATATTAAAATAAAAATTGATGACCAAGAATTTTATTATACTTATACTAAGGAAGATAGCAAAATTTTCATAACGAAAAAAGTTAACGATATAACTGAAGAATATATATATGAAAATGATAACTATTACATTCTTACAGACAAAGATTATTTAATTACAACCGATACTGATATCTATAATCAAGTCAATGAAGATTATTTAAACATAGATAAGATTAATAAATATTTAAGTATATCAAAAAAAGACAACAATCAATATTCAGTAAAATTAAAAGATATAATATTAGATAACGATAGTGACGATTACTTTGTAGTAACAATTAATGAAAATAAAATATCAATAGACTATACACCATTAGTTAACCATTTTAATAATCAAGTTAAAAACTATATTGTAGACATTACAATAAATGAAGGATTAATAGAAAGTGAGGATAATAAGGGATAAAATGAAAGAAAAAAATAAAAATATCGGATTAATATCTTTAATAATATGTGGGGTAATAACTATTGCAATAATTATTGGGTGTGTTTTTTTCCCGGAAGAAATATTTGGCATTTTTATAAAATAAAAACATCTAAATTATTGTGGCATTTTTTAAATAGTGATTATAGCTTAAATGGTAATAAAGAAATTTAATAAAGCTGATGTTAAATTACATTAGCTTTTTATATTTAATAATTTTTACAATTATATTTTAACTTAGAATCTAGAAAATAATTTATATTTAAATAATATTATACGTTAATTGAATTTTATGCATTAATTATAATAATAATTTATTTTTGGCACATGGTAAAATATTTTCTTAACATTTTAATAAATTTTTAAGTTTTGATGTTGACATTTACAAGTAAATGTTCAAGAACCTTTACTTTATTTCTTCATTTAAATAATAAAAGGGACATTAGAGATTATACTATAATAGTTTCTCTTGAAATAAAAAAATTATTTTTAAAATGAAAATTCAAAAATGTAAATACAAAAATGTAAATGCATAGTAAAATGTCTTGCTTATTATATATAATTGTGCTATATTTAAAGTGTATAAAATAGTCTATCTAAGACAATTAGTATACAAAATGATTCTGAAATAAAGGAGGAAAAATAATGAATCATAAAGTGAATAATGTAGGACAATTATACAATGATGCATCTTCTTTGTATAAAAATGTAGTATTAGGAACAGCTGATACTATTATTAACGATTTAGAACAGGGGATTAATGCATTAAAAAGTTCATGGGAAGGAAAGGATGCAGGCGTACAAATTCAAAATGTTATTGAAGTACACAATGGAATGGTTGCTATTAGAAATGCATTAGCAGAATTATCAAAAGACTCTTCTTTAGTTGCAGTAAAATACAGAGATATTCAAAACGTAAATAGGGCTAATCTAGAAACACTTAATCCAATAACAACTGATTATAAGAATATTATTGAAAGTTATAGCGATGCAAGAGATACTATTTATATAACTCCAGAAGCTAATAATGGAAAAAATAGAATTGATGCTGCAAATAATGCCATTGAGGGATTTATTAATGATGTTAGAAAATACTATGATATGATTATGAGTAACTGGCAAGTAGGTACTGG
>CALVON010000041.1 GCA_944350315.1 uncultured Bacilli bacterium
AGTCGGTCAAGGCGGTAGTCAAACATCAGGTTATAGTTTTGGTCAAGGCGGAAGTGCAACTGCTGGTAGCGGCGGCGGCGGCGGATATTATGGTGGAAAAGCAACAACTTCAGAAGCAGGCGGCGGCGGCGGTTCTGGATATATAGGAAATAGCCTTTTAACAGATAAATATATGTATTGTTATAATTGCGTAACATCTGATGAAGAGAGTACTAAAACATATACGACAACAAATGTTTCGTCAACTCCTACTAGTAATTATGCTAAAATGGGAAATGGCTATGCAATAATAACATTAGTGTCATTAGATTAATTTAATAGAAGTAAAAATTTATCATACAATTTACTAGGTGATAGAATGAAACCGATTATAGGAATAATTGGAAGAAAAAGTCAATCTTTTACTGGTAAAGATATTGATATAGTATATTTAGATATTGAGAAAAAAATATATGAAAACGGGGGAATACCTCTAGTTATAAATAATTTATATTTTATGGAGTATTTAGATATATGTGATGGTTTTATATTGCAAGGTGGAGATGATATTGATAAAAATAATTTAAATATTATCAAAGTATTGTTTGATAGGGATATACCATTACTAGGAATATGTTTAGGTATGCAAGAAATGGGAATTTGTTATAATGGTATAGAATTTGAAGTAGAAAATCATCTAAATACTAATCATGATATTATTATTAATAAAAATAGTTTATTATATGATATAGTCAAAGCTTATAAAATAAGAGTTAACTCAAGACATAAATGGTGTATTAAAGATAGTAATTTATATGTATCTGCTAAAGATAAAAATAACCTGATAGAAGCTATTGAGGGTAAGAACAAATTATTTTTTCTAGGTTTACAGTGGCATCCAGAAAATTTAGATGATATCTATTCTAAAAGAATTTTTACTTATTTTGTAAAAACTTGTATTATTTATAAAGCAAATAAAAAAAGTTAATTATTTTCTTGATAGTTAACTCTTTTTATTATATAATAATTATAGATTATGAATATATAAAAGTAAGAGGTAAGATTATGAATAATGAAATTATAAAAATTCCTAATCATGTAGCAATCATTTTAGATGGTAATGGAAGATGGGCTACAGAAAGAGGTTTAAAGAGAAATAAGGGGCATGAAGAAGGATATAAAACACTTAAAAGAATTAGTAAATATATTTTAAATAGAGGAACAAAATATTTAAGTGTTTTTGCTTTTTCTACTGAAAATTTTAATAGGCCTCAAAAAGAAGTTGACTATCTTATGAATCTATTTGTTGAAGCTTTTAAAAAAGATAGTAAGTTTTTTATTGAAGAAAACATTAAAGTAGTTTTTTCTGGTAGAAAAGAAAAGCTATCTGAAAAATTAATAAAAGTTATGAGAGATTTAGAGAAAGATACTGCCAATAACACTAATGGAGTATTAAATATATGTTTAAATTATGGGGGAAGAGCAGAAATAGTTGATGCTGTTAATAAAATAATAGATGATAAAAATGGTAAAATTAGTGAAGAAGAATTTAAAAAATATTTATATAATGATTTGCCTGATATTGATTTTTTAATTAGAACTAGTGGAGAAATGAGAGTTAGTAATTTTATGTTATGGCAATTATCATATGCTGAATTATATTTTCCTAGGTGTTATTTTCCTGACTTTTTGGAAGAGGAATATGATAAGGCTTTAGAAGAATATACAAAAAGAGATAGACGTTTTGGTGGTTTAAATAATGAATAAAATAAAAATACAAACAGATATTATACATAACAATTTTGTTAGAAATGATATTACTTTGATGCATATTGCAGATATTCATTTTAGTATGAGTATGAAAAAAAATTTTCTTGATAAAGTTAAAAATGAAATTATTAAAAATAATCCGGATTATTTACTTATTACAGGAGATTTAGTAGATGATCCTCAAATAACCAAAAATAAGTATAAAATAAAAGAACTAATTCAGTTTTTAGTGGATATTAGTAGAATAACTAAAGTTATAATATCTTTAGGAAATCATGATGTTCATCTTGATAGCGATTTTTCTTTCTTTAAAAAACTTAATGATTTTGATAATATTTTTGTTCTCGACAATGATTTTTATAAAGATGACTTTATATATGTTAGTGGTATAACACTACCAGTAAATTATTATTATAATATGACAAAAGATGAATCTTTAGAAATTTTACTTGAACATATTGATAATCATCAAAATATAGTTGATAAATTACCAAGTAGGCTGCCAAAAATATTGTTAATACATTCACCAATTAAGATTAACAACAAAGAAGTTTTAAATAAATTATCAAATTTTGATTTAATTTTATGTGGTCATACCCATAATGGAATGGTGCCAGACTTTTTAGCTAAAATGTTTAAAAGTAATGAAGGAATAATTGCTCCAAATAAGAAGTTATTACCAGAGACTGCTCGTGGTAAAATAGAGAAAATGGTAAAAAACAAAAAAATTACAATAATTATTACTGGTGGAATTACTAAATTGTCACTTAAATCATCGAAGGTTTTAAATAAATTAAATTTTATATATAATATAAGTATTAATAAAATAATATTAACTAAGAAAAGAGGAATAAATTATGAGTAAAATTAAAAATGTTTATGCAAGAGAAGTATTGGATTCAAGGGGTAATCCAACAGTGGAGGTTGAGGTTACATTAGAAGATGGATCTTTTGGAAGAGCTATTGTTCCATCTGGAGCTTCTACTGGAGAAAGAGAAGCTTTAGAATTACGTGATAAAGATGAAAGATTTTTAGGAAAAGGTGTATTAAAAGCAGTATCAAATGTCAATGATATTATTAGAGAAAAAGTAATTGGTTTGGAATCTTCTGATCAAGAGTTGGTAGATAATATAATGATTGAATTAGATGGCACTAAAAATAAGGGTAAGCTTGGAGCAAATGCCATTTTAGGAGTTTCATTAGCTAATTTAAAAGCTTCAGCAAATAGTGCTAGAAAGCCATTATATAAATATGTTGGTAATGGTAAAACACTCCCAAGGCCAATGATGAATATTATAAATGGTGGCGCTCATGCCGATAATAATCTTGATTTTCAAGAATATATGATTATTCCAGAAAGAGATACTATTAAAGAAAGAATTAGAGTAGGGGCAGAAGTATTTCATAATTTAAAAAAGGTTTTAAAAGAAAAAGGATATAATACTAATGTCGGAGATGAGGGAGGATTTGCTCCTGATTTAAAAAGCAATGAAGAAGGATTTAAGGTTATAATCGAAGCCATAGAAAAAGCTGGATATAAACCTGGAGTAGATGTGTTTTTAGGAATCGATGTGGCTGCTTCAGAATTTTATGATAATGGTTATTATTTAGTGGATAATAAAAGAATGACAACAGAAGAATTAATAAACTTTTATGAAGATCTAGTGTCTAAATATCCAATTATTTCTATTGAAGATCCAGTTGATGAAAATGATTGGGATGGTTTTAAACTAATAACTTCAAGACTAGGTGATAAAATTCAATTAGTAGGAGATGACTTATTTGTAACTAATATAGAATGTTTAAAAAAAGGTATTGATATGAAAGCTGGGAATGCCATACTATTAAAATTAAATCAAATTGGTACTTATACAGAAACCTTAAAAACAATTAATCTTGCTAAAGAGAATGGTTATAAAACAGTCATATCACATCGTAGTGGAGAAACCGAAGATACTACTATTGCCGATTTAGCAGTAGGACTAGATTTAGGGCAAATAAAAACAGGTTCAATGTCAAGAACTGATAGAATATGTAAATATAATCAATTAATAAGAATTGAAGAAGAATTGACAAAATAATTATTATCTATCATCTATAATAAAGATGGTGATAATATGAAAATAAAAGTATTTGATGAAGCACATGAAAAAGATTTAGAAGATTCTATTAATAATTTTCTAAAAGAGAAGAATGTTGAAATAGTTGATGTAAAATTTTCAGTAGCTGCATGTATATATGCAGAAGAACAAATATATTGCTTTTCGGCACTTCTTATTTATAAATAAAAAGGAAGTGAAATTTTATGACTTTAAAAGAAGCTTACGTAATATTTTTTGGAGCTCAGTACGGAAAGATGAAAATTAACGAGTCATATATTAGAAGTAAATTAACTGAAGAAATAGTTAAAAGACAGTACAGAAAGTTAGTAAAAAAGTATCATCCTGATTTGCATAATAATGATAAAGAATATGAATCGTATCTTGGTATAATGAAAAATATTGATATTGCTTATGAAGTATTAAAAGATTTTATTATTAAAAATCCATATCATGATAAAAGAAAAAATGATGGTGAAAAAGATAAAATATTGTATTTTATGCAAGATGTTGATGCAATAGAATTAAAAAGATTAATTCCTAGATATAAAAAATTAGCTGAATACGCTAAAAAAGTTAGAAGATACGAAATAAGAATGAGGATATACAAAGATACGGAATATTATTTCAATGAAATTAGAAATTGTTGTAATATTGCTGAGTTATACGATTTATATATGGAGTATTATGGCATAATTAAAGAAACAAAAAAAGAACTTAATAGTGTTAATGAAACTTATACGAAACTACAACAAAAACTAGATAGTGGAAATTATAATGCAAAATCATTGATTACTACTCTTCAAGAAATTGCTGGTGAATATTATCAGCATCTAGATAATCCTTTTTTGAAAGAAGAAATAAGGCAGTGGGAAATTCATGATAAGGAAAATGATTATATAACATTTAAAGACCATTCATCTTATGTATTTAATATAAGAAATATTATGTCTAAGTTACTACATAACTCTAATAGATTAATTCAAGTTAGAGTGTATGAAGCATTATCTATCGCACTTGAAAGAGCTCGTGAAGAATTTGATAAAGAGCCCGATTTAATAAAAAAACTTGAAATTTATAGAAAGTATGTGAAAATTGAAGATAGATTGAGAGAAAAAATGATTTCATGGTCTGATATTGTACAGCACTTTGATACGCTTTCTCTTGCATCTTTAAGCGAAGAGTACGTAAAATCTTTAGAAGAAGGATTAAAAGAAAGATTGTCTGAAGAAGATATTGAGCTTCTAATTGATGATGATAAAATAAGTGCTAGTTGTAAAAAAGAACAAAAAAACAGAAGTTCATATAGAAAAAAATCTTCTAGCTTTCATAAGAATAAGAAAAACTTATTTGTTAAAATGAGAAAAGAAAATATAGAAAATATAAAAACAATTTGTGATATTAATAATTTATTTTTATCTCAAAGAAGATGCGCGCCTTTTCCTGATTTCAAAACATCTACTTCTATTAATGATTCAGATAGAACATTAATTACTAATTATTTAGCGAATAGAGAAATTCTACATGGAGCACAATATGAGTGTATAAAACTATACTATGAAATATTTATTTGTTATTCTTATGTTGTTAGTGGTTCTGATATTGGTGTGGAGGCTAAAAGTATTTTTTATCAAGCTTTGAATAATGATGTTTCTGCAGAAAGTGTAGAACAATATTATGAATTATTAACTAAAAAGTATTCTATTTTAATGAATTCTTACAGTGAACAAGGAAAGGGTAAATTTGAATTAAGCTATCAAGTGGTATCAGCCACTAAAAGAAAAATCATGGAAGATATTAATACTAAATTGGATTATGCAAGAGACTATAATATTAAAGTTCCTGAAGAATTACAAAATATAGGAAATATTGATTCTCTTTCAGTAATTGATTTATATTTATTGTCTGAAAAAATTATGAACATTATTTTCCCAGAGCATCATACAAGATAAAGTGAATCTATATATATTAATTAAGAAATATTTATGAATGATTGATTAAAAATAAAAAGTAGATTAGTTTTTATTTTCTATATCTACTTTTTATTTTATTATAAATTATTAATTATGGCCTAAATATTATTTTAATAGCATCGTCTTGGCCACTAGTTAATCTTTCAAATGATTTTTGAGCTTTTTCTAATGGAACAATATCGTCAATATATTTTTTAACATTTATAATTTTTTTATCTATTAGTTCAAGGCATTTTTCAAATTCTTCTTCAGTATATGCGATTGCTCCTTGCATATCAACTTCTCTCATAACAGTTACCACTGTAGGAATACTTATTGGTTCTAAAGAAACACCAACAAGGATAATTTTACCACCTGGTTTGACAGCCATGATAGCTTCACTAACTGCTGGCCCATTTCCACAGCACTCAATAACTTTATCAAAACCACCTTGAGTTTTTGTAAATAATTTTTCAATTATGCCTTCTTCTAGAGCATTATAATATTCATCTACTTTTCCATATTTTATAGATTTTTTACCTCTTTTAGGATTAGTTTCTAGAAGAGCTACATAACTAGCACCATTTAGTTTGGCAAATTCGGCAGCCATTAAGCCAATAATACCGCCACCAATTATTAATACTTTTTCACCAATTTTAATTGATGCTAAATTAACTGCATGAAGTGATACTGCAGATGGTTCAACCATACATGCTTCCTCATTTGAAACACCATTTGGAATTTTTTTAATCATATCACTACGGCAACTTGAAAATTCGGCATATCCGCCTGGATTAGTAAGTGATAGACCAACAGCTTCATTCCATGTGTTTAAGCAATACTGCACATTACCAGTTTTACATGGATGACACTTTCCACATGGACTAATTGGTAGCCCAGTAACTCTATCGCCAACTTTTAAATCTGTTCTTGCTCCAGGATCGATGACGGTACCTGCAAATTCATGGCCCATTACTAATCCTACAGGGGAGCCACTTACCCAATAATGAATATCTGATCCACATATACCACAAGCATTTACTTTAAAAATGACACTGCCATTTTTACTAGTAGGTTTTTCTATTTCAGATATTTCAAATTCTTTTTGTCCTTTAATTTTAACACATTTCATTTTATCCTCCTATTAAATATATTATATCATAAAAAGATGATTTTATAAATTTTATTTTAAAGATGTTATCTTTTGTGTAAACTAAATATAAAAGCATAAATTTTATATGAAGAAGTATTAAATTATTTCATAATTAACAGCATTTATATAGTTAGAAAAAAAATAACAGAAATTTCTGCTACTTTTCTAATCTATTCATAATTTCTTTAAGAATCATCTCATTTTTATTATCTTTTGGATGATATAATTTTATATCCTTAATATTATCTGGTAGATATTGTTGTTTTACATAGCTATTTTTATAATTATGTGGATATTTATATTCATTACTAGGATTTTTTAGATGACTTGGCACGTTACCAGTATCAGCTGTTTCAATTAATGATAATGCACTATCAATTGCAGATTCAGCACTATTTGATTTTGGTGATAGAGCCATCTCAATTACTACTGCTGATAGTGGAATTCTGGCTTCAGGCAGTCCTAACATTAAAGCACTATCAATAGCAGACATTACTTTAGGACCCATTTGTGGGTTAGCAAGACCAATATCTTCATATACAATTACAGCCATTCTTCGGCAGATTGACTCTAATTCTCCCCCTAATATAAGGCGAGCAAGATAATAAACTGATGCGTGAACGTCACTTCCTCTAATCGACTTTTGAAAGGCACTTAATAAGTCGTAGTAGCCATCTTGATTTTTATCATGGAAAAGATTAGGTTTATTTGAAATATTTATTAATTTATCGGTAGTGATATGGCAATCATCTGTAGCGTAATATGCTACTTCAATTAAATTATAAGCATATCTTAAATCATTTTTTGAAATATTAGCAATATATTCTTTAGCATCTTCATCAATTTTTAAATTACTTAATACATCTTTTTTAATAACTAAGTCAATTGCTTTTAATATATCTTTTTTTGATAGATCTTTTAGTTCAAATAATTGACATCTACTTCTAATGGCTGGATTAATACTATGATATGGATTTGACGTTGTCATACCTATTAGGGTAATGATGCCACTTTCTAAAACTGGTAATAATAAATCTTGTTTATCTTTATTTAAACGATGTATTTCATCCATTATAAGAACAAGACCATTATACATTTTTGCTTCATTTACAACTGTATCAAAGTCTTTTTTATTATTAATAACAGCATTTAACATACGATATTTAACATTTAATTCTGAGACAATAGCCATTGCAATGGAAGTTTTTCCAATACCAGGCTTTCCATAAAGAATCATCGAAAATATTTTCTTATTTTTAACAAGATTAGTTAAAATTTTCCCTTCACCGATTAAATGTTCTTGTCCAATTACTTCGGAAAGTTTTTGCGGTCTCATTTTAATTGCTAATAGTTCATCCATATAATTACCTCGCATGGTAATTATAACATGGATATATTTTGTTGTAAATAGATGACTTATTTATTAATTTACATATTTGAATATGCATGATATAATTATATAAAGGTAGTGGTATGGTGATAGATTTAGATAAACTTAAAGGGAGAAAGAAAAATATAGAAATTTTAAATAACTATCAAGTATATCTTATTACTGTTAAATTTTTAAATGTAGAGACAACAATTAATTCTTATATATTAGATATATATAAATTGTTTGAATTTATTGATAAAGATTATGATCTTATAAATAATAAAGATATATATAATTATTTAAAATATTTAGAAGAAGAAAATTATAGTATTTATTCAGTTGTTAGAAAAATTTCCTCTATAAAATCATTTTATAATTACTTAGAAAGTGAGAATATATTAAAGGTAAATATAGATTTAGAAAGACCAAAGTTTTATAAAAAGTTACCTCATGTATTATCAATTGATGAAGTTGATAGATTACTTGATTTTAAATTGGAAACACCATATGATTACCGAAATAAAGCAATGCTAGAATTAATGTATGCTACGGGACTTAGAGTTAGTGAACTAATTAATTTAACAAAAGCTAATGTAGATATTTCTAAAAATTTAGTTAGATGTTTTGGAAAAGGTAACAAAGAAAGAATTATACCAATGGGCAAGACAGCATCTAAGTATTTAGAAAAATATATAGAAGAATATCGTGATTTATTTTTAAAAGGATATATTTGTGATAATTTATTTTTAAATAATCATGGTAAAAAGATGACTAGGCAAGGATTTTTAAAAATTCTTAAAATTATTGCTGAAAAACAAGGAATTGAGGAAAACATTACCCCCCATATGCTAAGACATTCTTTTGCAACGCATCTATTAAATAATGGAGCTGACTTACGTAGTATTCAGTTAATGTTAGGACATGAAAATATTTCTACTACAGGTATTTATACTAATGTAGGAACTGATAAAATAAAGGAAAACTATGATTTATATTATCCAAAAGGGTAAAATAGAAAGGAATAAATATGAATTTAGATAGTAAAATTTTTAGAGAATATGATATTAGAGGAGTATATCCAAGCGAATTGAATGAAGAGACCGCTTATTTGATAGGTAAGGCTTTTGGAACAAAATTATCTAGTTTAGGAAAAAAGACGACAGTTGTTGCTCATGATAATAGATTATCAAGTGAAGATCTTGAGAATAGCCTTATAAAAGGAATAATTGAAACTGGTATAGATGTTTATAGAATTGGTTTAGCAACGACACCAATGTGTTATTTTGCTACGAATTATTATGGTGTAAATACTAGTATGATGATTACGGCTTCACATAACCCTAAAGAATATAATGGATTTAAATTTTCATATAATGGAATTCATAATGCATATGGAAGTGCTGTTAAAGAAATATATGAGATAATAGTTAAAGGTGAATTTGCTAGTGGCGTGGGTAAGATTATTGACAAAGATATTACCAATGATTATATTGATTTAATATTAGAGAAAATTAATCTTGGGAAAAGGCACATAAAAGTAGTGTATGATTGTGGTAATGGAACAACATCCATTATTGCTAGAAAAATATTTGAGAAATTAAATGTTGAATCTATACCTCTTTTTGATACATCTGATGGTAATTTTCCTAATCATCATCCTGATCCATGTGTTTATGAGAATTTAACTAAATTAAAAGAAAAAGTTTTAGAAGTTAGGGCAGATTTAGGAATTGGTTATGATGGCGATGGCGATAGAGTAGGGTTTATTGATGAATTGGGAAATATGATAGAAACTGATAAATTTATGATTATTATGTGGCGTTATCTATTTGATAAAGTTAGTAATAAAGCTTGTTTATTTGATGTAAAGTGTAGTAAGGCTTTGGAAGATGAACTTATAAAACTAAATGTTAAACCAGTTGAATATAGAACAGGAAATTCTTATACAAGAGCAGCTTCATATGAAGGTGATTATCCACTTAGTGGAGAATTATCAGGGCATGTCTATTTTCGTGATAAATTTCCTGGATATGATGATGGCATATATGCAGGAATGCGTTTAATTGAATTACTTTCAAATACTGATAAGTCAGTTAGTATGTTACTAGATGGTATCAATAAATACTATTCTACTCCGGAAATTAAAGTTGCAGTAGCTGATGAAAAAAAGTTTTCAATTATTGATAAAATGACAAAATATTGTGAATCTAAAAAATATAATATTATTACTATCGATGGGGTAAAAGCTAAATTTAATGATGGTTTTGCCTTAGTGAGAGCATCAAATACTGGGCCAAATATTACAATGCGTTTTGAAGCAACCAGTGAAAAGAGACTTCAAGAAATACAAAAAGAATTTACAGATGAATTAAATAAATATATTTAAAAAGACACATTTAAAATTATTTTGTGTCAAATGACATTTATCTATTGAATAAAAATATAATAGTGTGATATAATTAAACTACCTAGAGGATACGACAACTAGATTTAAAACCGACAAAGATATATGAAGGGAATCTAATTTCTTGTATGTGTTGAATGCTTAATAAAATTATTAAGAATCCTAATTACTTGAATGTGATTACCCACCTGTGTGTTAACGCGCGGGTTTTATCTTCCTAGTATCGGTTCTTTGGGTAGACTTTGTTGACAAAAAGAGATAATTTTGATATTATCTCTTTATTGTTTTGGAGGTTTTTTTATGTTTGATAGGGTAGTTTCTTTATTAGGAGAAGATAATTATTATAAAATTAAAAATGCCACCGTATTAGTAGTAGGTATTGGTGGTGTAGGCGGATATGCTGTTGAGTCACTAGTTAGAAGTGGGATAGAAAATATTATTTTAGTTGATTATGATACTATTGATATTAGTAATTTAAATAGACAGATTATTTCTGATAGTACTAATATTGGTAATGATAAAGTAGTAGAGTGGGAAAAAAGAATTGCATTAATTAATCCTAATTGTAGGGTAATTACTTATAAATTGTTTTTAAATAAAGATAATATTAATATTTTAGATAATTATCATATTGATTATATCATAGATGCTTGTGATAATGTTCCGGCTAAAAAATTATTAATTAATTATGCAATTAAGAAAGATATTAAATTAATTTCTAGCATGGGGACTGCTAATAAAATAGATCCTTTAAAATTAACAATAACAAATATAAAAAATACAAGTTATGATCCATTAGCAAAAATAATAAGGAAGTATGTTAATAGTTTACATACAAATAAAAAAATAATGGTTGTTTCATCAAGCGAAAAGCCAATAAAACGTAGTAATTTATCAAGTGTTGTTTTTGTTCCAGCTACAGCAGGAATTTTGTGTGCTAATTATGTAATTAAAGATATAATTGAGAATAAAAATAGTATTATGGAAGGATGATGTTTATGCTTAATAAAAATTATATAAAAGTAAGTAGTTCTAGTATTACTAAAAAAAATGTGAAAGATGGAAATATTATTGAAGAGAGAGATTTTGCTACTGATACTTTTAAAAAATATAATATTCCATTAAAATATCAAGCAATGATATTGAGAAATTGTTATACATTATCATTTAAAAGGTCAGATATGTATGAAGTAACTACCGATAAAAAGTTTACTTTAGCGGAAATTAAAACTTCTGAGACAGGGGAGCCAATTATGGTGGGTGATTTTGAAGAAGATACGGATACTTTTATAAATGGCTCTTTCGTAGAATTAACAGATGAAGAAACAATTAACTTTTTTAATGAAATAGTAAAAGCCGGATTAGCTAAAAATTATGAAAAAGCTATTCAAGATATATTTGCTAAGCAATTTAGCTTATTTAATTGTTTATTTAGAAAAAGAATAAGGAAAAAGTAAAACCCTTATTCTTTTTTATAATCTCTAAAATCTATAATTAATGCTCTTTTTTTACCAAATGTTGATGGTTTTAATTGTGATAGTTTGAAGCAGGCTTCTTGAATTGATCCATTATATATTCTTTTACTATTTTTTAAACTTTTAATAATATGATCAATTGATAAAAATGGAGAATCTTCATATACAGCATATGATATACTTTTATCTATTATAGATATTATTAAATCAGGATTGTATACCATATCACTATAGATACGATGTTTTTTTGATGTATATACTATTAAAATATTTATTATTTCATCTAATATATCAGATATTTTATCTAGTGAAACATATCTTTTCATAGAAGATACAATAATATAATTTTTAACTATATCATAAAGTAATTTATTATCTGGTTCATCAATTTGAATTACTTCAAACCGTCTATTTAAGGAAGAGTTAGCAATAAAACTTTGATAATCATCTTCAGTAGTCGTGGCAATTAGATGAGCATTATCTCTATCAATATAGTGTTTAATTATTGATGAAATATTACTAGTTTGTGATTCGGCATTTCTAAATATATTATGAAAATCATCAATAAAAAGTATACTGTTATTTTCCCTTACAAAATTAAAAATTTCTTTTATATTATTTTCTAAATCTCCACGGTATGCAGTATTTGCTAAAATATCACTAGCAGATGTTTCAAAAATTGTTTTTCCTTTTAAAAAACTTGGTATTTGTCCAGTCTGAATCAAGAATGCTAATTGATCTACTAAAGAAGTTTTACCTACACCAGGTTTTCCTACAATTAAAGGGAACCTTTTATCGGTAGCTAGTGTAACAATTATTTCTTGTATTTCTTTTTCCCTTCCAACTGCCGGAGCATAGTAATAGTATTGATCGGTTAAAATTCTTCCTAAATCGCTATTTTTCTTTTTTTCACGTTTACTAGGAATCATTTTCTTCTTTTCCTCTTTTATTGTTTTTAATAATTCATTAATTTCTTGTTGCTTATAATTTGTGTTAGCTTTAATATATTCAACTAAACTTTTCTCTTTTAGGTTATCAAAATTAAAATTAAGAATTCTTAATAAAACAACAAAATCTTTTGTTTCTTTTGCACTATATCTTTTAATGAATAAATGTAAAATGGTTTCATTTGCACAATTTATAGCATTAATGTTAATTTTAGGAAATCTTTTACATATTTGGTAAAGTATTATTTTAACTTGATTTAGACTTAAAGTTGAATTATTTATTAATTCATGTAAAAATGAATTTTCATAGCTGTTAGTAGAATTAACTGATATCCCTGATAACAATAATGAATTATACACAGACATTAAATTATCAAATGTCGTAATATTTCTATTCATTGCTAGTAGGTGAAGAATGGTATCATCATATTTATCTACATATTCAATTGAACCAAATTCTTCTTCAAATATCTTATCATCAATATTTTCTTCTTCTGCTTTTTTTAAAATTCTTTCTATGTGATTATTTATCATGTTTACTTCCTTTCTTTGATGTTAATTATTTTAACATATGTTTTTAATTTTTAAAATAAAAATAATCGATTTATCTCGATTATTTATTTTCCATTTTATTTACTTTTAAAGTTAATCTTGATTTTTCTCTGTCTACTTTATTTCTATGAACTAATCCTTTTGATTTTGCATTATCTAAGCTTTTTATTGCTAGTTTTAAATTTTTTTCAGCTTCTTCTTTATTACCAGCTAATACAGCTTTATCTGTTCTTTTAATAGCATTTTTTACAGTAGATTTTAATTGTTCATGTGCTTTTGTTCTTTTAATAATTTGCTGAATTTTCTTTTTTGCATTTTTAACATTTGCCATTTAATTCATCTCCTTCCAATAACTACATATAATTCTATCAAAAAAAATATAAAAAAGCAAATAAAATTAATACTTTTTGTAAAAAATATTATTATAAATAAAATATGAAAGGATTTATTGTAATATGAATAATATTGATTTATCTAATTATAATATTAGAACTGATTTAATTATTGAAAATAATAATTTAGCCCACGAAGAATTAGATATTGATGGAATAAAAATAACAAGTACTAATGAAAATGGTCATTATGTGACTTTATTGTTTGATGATATTACCGATTTTGAACATCGTGAGATAGTAGGAAAACATTTTGAGAGTGTTTTAAAAGACTTTTTAAAATTAAATAAAATAAAAGAGGATGATAGTTGTTTAGTTGTAGGTCTTGGTAATAGATTCTCTACTCCTGATAGTTTAGGAGTAAAAACAGTTGATAGTGTCATTGTGACAAATCATTTATTTTTGCTTGGTAATGTAAAAGAAGGCATTAGAAGAGTTTTTTCAATATCGCCAGGTGTAATGGCAGCAACAGGAATAGAATCTTTTACAATCATAAAAGCAATAATTGAAAAGATAAAGCCAGATTTTGTTATAGCCATTGATGCTTTAGCTAGTAAAGATATCGATAGATTAAATAAAACAATTCAAATAACTGATACAGGAATACATCCCGGTTCTGGTGTTGGAAATAATCGATTAGAAATTAGCAAAAAAACAATCGGTATTCCAGTTATTGCTATAGGAGTACCAACCGTTACCTCATCTTCTACGATAGTTATTGATACGATTAATTATTTGTATAAACATATTACATACATTAAAGAGAATGAACAGACAAATAAATTATCTTTTTATAGAAAAAATTACCGACAAAAGATACATAATTTAGATATGCCAAAAGAAGATAAGGCTAATTTTTTAGGTTTATTTGGGACATTATCTGATAAAGAGATGCGTGGGTTAATCGATGAAGTTTTAAATAATACAGAATTAAATTTAATTGTTACTCCAACTGAAATAGATTTTTTAGTAGATAAACTAAGTAATTTAATTGCATCTTCAATTAATAATGCTCTTCATCGACAAATAAATCATTTTTAAAAGTATATAATATAGTAAAGATATTTTTAAGGTGATTACTATGGCTCATATGAAATTAAAAAAAATTCCTAAAAGAAAGAAGATTAAATATCTATTTTTAATTATTATATTATATTTTATTTTAGCGTATACATTTTATAATTCATTTAATAATAATAGTAATTTTTATAATAAAGAATTTATTAATTTTCTTTTAAATAATGGTAATTCTAATTACATAAGTGAATATAAAATACCACAATTTTTTAATAAAACTATAAACTTTTTATTAAAAATTGATTTAACAGAACCTGATACTATTTTAGATACCAGTATTATAGGATATCAAAATAATTTTGATGATAATGATGAGTATAGTGACTTAGAAAAATTAAAAGAAATTAGTTATTATATGGAAGATCCTAATAAGGTAGATATTGATAATCCTATTGTCTATATATATAATTCTCATCAATTAGAAAATTATAATAATGAAAATTTATCAATATATGGAATTACTCCAAATGTTTTAATGGCTAGTTATTTATTAAAAGAAAAATTAAATGAATCAGGTATTTCTACGATCGTTGAAGATACCAATTTAACAGAATTTTTATCATTAAATAATTGGGATTATTCTAGTTCATATAAAGCTAGCAGAATATTTATGTTAGATAAAAAAAATACTTATAGTACTCTTAAATATTATATAGATATCCATAGAGATTCTGTAAATAAAAAAGTAACTTCTGTCAATATTAATAATAAAGATTATGCTAGAATATTATTTGTAGTTGGTCTAGAACATGATAATTATCAAAAAAATTTAACTTTAGTAGAAAATATTAATAAAATAATTGATGAAAAGTATCCTGGATTAAGTAGAGGTATATATAAAAAAGAAGGAGCAGGCGTAAATGGCATTTACAATCAAGATATATCTGATAAAGTAATGTTAATAGAGTTAGGAGGAGTGGATAATACAATTGATGAAGTTATGAATACAATTAATGCTTTGACTGATGTATTATCTACTTATATAAAAGAAAATGAAAAAATATAAATTATTAGATATAATAATTGTCATTATCTTTTTAATTTTTGTTTGCTCTTATTACATATCTAATTCTGGATACTATGAGTATGAATTAAATAAAAAAACAGTACTTACTAATGAAAAAATTAAAGAGTTTGAAGAAGATGTTAAGAATAATATGGATGTAGATATTAAAGAATATCTTTTGGACGAAGAAGTTAGTTATGCAAATAAAATTACAAATGCTATATACGAGCTAAGTGATAGTGGTAATAAATTGGTAAAAAAAGGATTAAAAAGTATTTTTAAAAAGTTAAGTAATTTTATTGAAGAAGATGATTAAGTAAATAGATTATTTAATATTAAGCTAATACTCATAAATATAAAACCAGTAATTATAAATATAATGCTTTTTTTCTTATCGTATTCATACCCTGTAGGTAATAATTTATTAAACGATATTTGAAGCATTATACCGGCAATAAAACCAAATAAAAGACCTAATATTAAGTTATTTATATATTTTTCTAATATAAAGTAAGTAAGTATTGCTCCAAATAATTCTGATATAGCAGATATAAAGGTATATAAAATAGCTTTAGCTCTACTATTAGTAGAATAGTATATTGGTATAGCAATACTGATTCCTTCAGGAATATTGTGTAGAGCAATTGCAATACATAAAGATACTCCTAATACAAGATTTTGCTTACTAACAATAAATGATAAAATACCTTCAGGAATATTGTGCAAAATAATAGCTATCATAGATAGTATTCCTACTTTGTATAAGTTTGTTTTATTATTAATTTTATCAATTGCTTTATCTAAATTCCATGATACATTTATACCAATAGTAATAGATAAAAAAGTTACTAAAATTAAAATATAAGTATCAAAATTATCTTTTAAATAATTTATTGATTCAGGAATGAGATCAAATATCGATATACATATCATTACACCTGAAGCAAAGGCACAAGAAGCGCCAATTAAAGAATTTGTATTTTTAATTTTTACAAAAATTGGTAAAGTACCAATCATTGTCGCTAAACCAGCTAATGTAGTTAAAATAAAAGGATATAGCATATTTATCACCTAATTAATTATATGAAAATAAATAGACCAATATTTACATCTTATAAGAATAGTCAAATGGAGCAAATTAATAATGTAGTCTAAAGGAGTGATAGACTATGAAAAAATTTACTTTGTTCTTGCTGATTCTTTATTTGATTATTCCCGTATCCGTTTTTGCATATTCTGATTATGTAATTGCTTCAGGACAAAATATAGGTATTGAGTTAAAGTCAGATAATCCAATTATTGTCGGATCATATAATATTGATAATTACAATATTTTAACTGATTCTGATTTAAAAATAGGCGATAAAATTCTCAAAATTAATGATACTGAAGTTTTTACTGCTGCCGATGTTAATCAAGCAATAAAAAATCTATCTAATGACAAAGTAACAATTACATATGAAAGAAATGACAAAGAATATCAGTCTACTATTAAACTACATAAAGAAGGAAATGAATATAAGACAGGACTTTACATTAAAGATACTATAAGAGGAGTAGCTACACTTACTTATATCGATGTAGATAATAAAACTTTCGGTGCTTTAGGACACGAAATAATAGAAAAATCTACTAAAAGTAAATTTGATATGACTACTGGAGCAATATATAAATCGACAGTTACAAGTATTACTAGAAGTGAAGATGGTAATCCCGGTGAAAAAAATGCTCAAAGTGATTCTTCTTCAATATATGGTGATGTTTTTGAAAATACAACAAGTGGTATATTTGGTGCTTATACTGATGATATCCCTAATGCAAAAATGTATAAAGTCGCCACCTCCGATGAAATTAAGTTAGGGGAAGCTTCAATACTGACTGTAATTGATGGAAATAATGTTGAAGAATTTGATATCAATATTATTAAAATAAATGAAAATTCAAATACTAAAAACATCCTTTTTGAAGTAACTGATGAAGAACTTCTTAATAAAACTGGTGGAATAGTTCAAGGAATGAGCGGTAGTCCAATAATTCAAGGTGATAATATAATAGGTGCTGTTAATTATGTTTTAGTTGATAAAACAGATAAAGGATATGGAATATTTATAACAAATATGTTAGAAGAAGCAGAAAACTAGGAAGAAAACTTCCTAGTTTGTTTTTAAAATTTATTTTACATAGCATGTTAAATTTTATTAATTAACTAATTATTATTTTAATTTATATAAAATGAAGATAAAATATATTTAAGTTTTACATAGAAGGTGTAGTATATGGTAGTAAAAAGAAGAATAAATTTAATATTTAAAATTATTATATGTATCATTATTTTATTATTAATATTTATATATATATTTAATAAAGTTAATCAAAAAGAAAAAATAGTTAATAATAATTTACAAGAAGAAAGTAATGAAGTACACATACTTGAAAATAATGATATGTATACTCTAAAAATAGATTATCATAAATATAATATAGATGTTATTGATGAAGCTATTGAAAACTATGTTAAGATGAAAAAAGAAGAATTTTTAAGAAGTATTAATGAAAATAATAGTATGAAGTATGATTTTATTTTACAAGTAGTTAGTAATGAATATAATAATATTTTAAACATTCATATGAATACTTTGTCTTATACTGGTGGAGCTCATTATGTAAGAGATGATAACTCACTACATTATAATATGATTGAAAAGAAGTTCGTCAATTTAACTGATTTCTTTAAAGATAGTGCTTCTTTTTCTAAAATAGATGATATTGTATACTATTACTTGAAAAAATTAGATGAAAATCATGAATATAATTTTGATGATTCATGGGTAAGAAAAGGAATTGCTCCTAATACAGCTAATTATAGTCATTTTAATTTAAATGAAGAAGGATTAGAAATTTTATTTGTACCATATCAAATTGCCCCATGGTCAAGTGGAGAAATAAAAATAATTATTCCATATGATGAATTAAATGAGTTATTAAAAGAAGAATATATTTCTGAATATCATGAGTCAGAGGAAGAAAATCTTATACCAGAAATAAGAGATTTAAGTAAATATGAAGATAAGAAATTAATTGCATTTACTTTTGATGATGGCCCTAATACAAGTACTACTAACATTTTATTAGATAATTTAGATAAATATGATGCAAGAGTTACCTTTTTTGTACTAGGTAGTAGGGTAGATAGTCATAGTGAAGTATTAAAAAGAGCTTATTTAATGGGAAATCAAATTGGAAGTCATACATATAGTCATAAAAATTTATTACTATTAGAAAATAATGAAATATTAAACGAAATAAATAATACTAATGATAAAATAAAAGAAGTAATTGGCGTTTATCCAAAAATAATAAGACCTCCATATGGTAATACTAATGAAAATATTAAAAAAATAAGTGATTTAAAGACAATTTTATGGGATGTGGACACTTTAGACTGGAAATATCGTGATGCTAATAACGTATGCAATGAAATATTAAAATCGTCTCATGATGGGGCAATAGTTCTTCTTCATGATATATATAAATCTTCTATTGATGGGGCATTAATGGCTATGGATAAATTAGAAGATGATGGATATGCATTTGTAACTATTGAAGAGATGGCTATTTTAAAAAATAGAGAATTAGATAATGAGATAACGTACTATAATTTTAAATAAAAATAATCAGTTCATTACCGATTATTTTTATTTTGTAATATCTTTTTTATAATTAAGATTTTCATATTTAATGGTTAGATTTTCTTTTCCAGGTATTTTAAATTTTAAAACTGTTTCATTTGGAATATATTTACAGACATTTTCTAAATAAAGGGGATCACCTGACGAAATAATATCTCTATATGATAACCATTCTAAATTATTTAAATCACATAATTGTTCAATAGTAAAGCCTGTACATTCACTACATTTTTGTAATACTTTTTCAAGATAATTATCTCCATAATTATAAGCAGTAACTGCTAGAGCAATATTATAATTATATTTAGTTAGTAGATTTTGTAACATCATACAACCAACTTTAATATTTTCAAACACATCACTTACTTTTTCTTCTGTTATAGTAACAGTTTCATATTCATTTGTATCAAAATTATAAGCGGTAATTGTTTTACCATCCCAATTCCAAGAACCTCTTACTTGTATTTGAAACAATCCAATAGCACCACCTTCATCAACCGCACTACTGTGTAGTCCTCTTTCATGAGTACCTATAGCTAAAGCTAATTTATGATCTACTCCATACATGTTAGCATATTTTTCAATAGCATCTGAATAGTAGGCATTAGCAACATAATATTTTTCTGTGTCAGTTAAATTGTCAGCTTCAATCATAAAAACTGCATCTATCTTTTCTGGATCTTCAAAAGCAATTTCTTGGCCATTGGTGACTTTTTCTATTACTACTCTTTCTGGTAATTCTTCTTGTGGTGGCTCTATAATTATTTCTTGAGTTGTTTGATTTTGATTAGTATCTTTATTACTAATATCAATATCTTCTACAATATTACTAGGTTCAAAATCAAATTGTAGTCCAGTGTCAACTTCCATATTTTTAAGTTGTTCTATTGTTAATGGCTGATAAGCATCTGCATTTAATATACTATTTGTAGCAATTCCTGTACTTAAAGCTACTACTATCGATGCAAGTACGATAATTGTTTTTCTCTTTATTGGGGAGGTTCTAGTAATTTTCTTCTGCTTAGGTAAATCGCTTTCTATATCACAAGTTTTTTTAATATATTTTTTAAATGCTTCTGATTGTCTTTTATAACTTTTCATCTCAATATAATCTACATCACAAAAAGTTACAGCTTTTCCATTTTCATATTCTTCCGATATTATATATTGCTCTGGATACTTATCTTTAAAATGGTAATACATTTTTAAAAGTTCTTCAGGTGATAATTCAATTTTACTTAACATCTTAAAATCATCAATTTGTTCAATATACATACAACTTACTAATTGATTTGCATTATTGAATCTAAAAATAACATTATCCATTTTTAGCTAACTCCCTATCAATATAATCCCATTCAGTATCATCAGTAATTTCATCTAAAACCATTTTATTACCATTAAAGATATATGAAGAAGCATAGTAATTTTCCCCATCAGTATATATAATATAATTCTTTTTTCTTTCTTTATTTTCTAAAAAACCATAAACTGTATAATTTTTAGTTTCGCCATTTTCTATTATACTTATTACATTATCTATCATAATCATTCTCCCAATACAATTATTTACTTTTTTGATTTGTTTGTCAACATAAACAATAGAAAATAATATCAAAATGTCAATTTAATAAATAGAGTGATATTATAGATGTTGACATTATTACTTTCTTTGATATATAATTATTTATATAAAGTAAGGTGGGTAAAAGTAAATGATTGAAAATGATAAAATTATAAATAGCATCAACATTAATAATTTAGTAGATAATCAACTTATAAATGAGTCGGTAAATAATATTAATAGCGAGAAATTTAGCTTTGATGTAAAAAAAGCTGATGTTTTAGATTCTTCATCAGGAAAAATGCATGTGTTTGGAACGGAAAACATACCTGACTATAATAATGGTGGTGTTCGCCCTGGTAGTAATATAGAATTTTATGCCTGGGGTTTTGATTCACCAGAATCTGGGATAACAGGAGTAGCAAATAATCCTACAACACCGATTGATAATGTTACAATAAAGTTTTCTGGAGCTGGTGGTTTTACAAAAGACGATAAGGCTTTAATTGATATGCTAGATGAAAATGGTGCTATTAGTCCTGTTATTTTAGGTGGAAGTACTAAAAGTAATGCCTATACTGACTTTTTAAGTGCTTCCATGGGTAATGATTATCCACCTAAAACTATTAATTTTGAAGGCTTTAGTGCAGGATGCCGAAGCGCGACTCATGCTGCTGGTTCTTATATTAATCAACAGTTGTTAGAAGGAAATGAAATAGATTCAGTAAATTTAACCCTTTGTGATCCGGGTACGCAAAAAGAAAACAATTTTCTTTTATCAACCAATTATGGAGAATATGACGTGAATTCATATGAAGAACAACTACAAAAATTAAAATCTGATGATTTGCAACTATTAGTAGAAATGGTTAGCAATGGATGTTCGGATAGTGAAATTATTGATAAAATTTTAACAATGAAATTACAATTGCTCCTAGTGACTTATCAACGTACTTTGCTTTAAAAAATAATAAACCAACAGTAAATATATTTGTAGGAATAATGAGTGATGCTCCTTGGGACACGCGAGAAGACTTTCAAGTTTTAGGAAACTGTACTGAAAAATTAATGGTTTATAAGTTTAATGCTATTCATTCTGGGGGATATATTGATGGAAAAAAGGGAATAAATCTAATTTTTAATGAAATATTTGGTAATAATTCTGCTGTAGTTGACGAAGAAAAATTAAAGCTTATTGTTAATCATCCACAATTTGAAGTTATTGGTGTTTATAGTAAAGAACTAGGTGGATTTGAAAAATATACAAAAGAAGATTTGATTGATGAAAATGGTGATTACACTAGTAAATTTTATGAATTACTTTCAATTTCTGAATTTGATATTACCAATCAAAAACTATCTTCTTTTAGAAATAACTTAATTTTTAAACTAAATTATGAACATTTATATAATCATCAAGAAAAAATTTTTAGAGAAAATCAAAATAGTTACAATAATATAAATGGATTATCTAAAAATTCATATTCAGGAGATGCTCCAACGTTGTTTACCGAAGATGAAATTTTAAGTGAGTATTATCAAAAAACAATAACTTTATTAAAAAAAATTAATAAAGAAATTGAAGATTCATTGTATGTTGCAGAGGAAACTATTATGACTGATAGTGAATTAACAAACATTGGTAATTCATTGCAACAATAATATAAAAAGGAGTGTTATTAAATGTTATTAAAAAGAAGTGATATTAATTTGGCCGAAAATTCAATATTAAAACGCAAGTTGGAAAACGAGGGTCAACTGTCAAATAGTTTATCATATAAAATTGAAGGATTTGTTTATAGTTCCGCAAATGAATTAGTAGGTGACAGTTGGGATATAATAAGAAAAAAATATTTATATGCAATAAATGCTTTAAAGATAAGAAAAATCATGGCAGGCGATTTTTTTGATTTAGTTTCCAATGTTAATTTAAAACTCTATCAATATCTAGATATGGGTGGAGCAGACGAAGCTGATGATTCTAAAATACCGGAAATAATTCAAGAATTATCTGATGCAGAGGAAGCACTTGCCATTGCAGAAGCGGGATGGTATTCTACAAATCCATTGACTGGAAAAACTGAACATTATGTGAATGAAGCTGAAGTAGCAAGACTAAAAGCATTGATTGCTGAATTAAAGAGAATTTTAGAATGGTTAAAAAAACTAGAACCAACAGTTACAATGACAAATAATATATTAAATTCAAATTATTCGCGCATAAATACATATTATAATGCTATATTAAAGATGGATGAATAGGTGGTAGTTTGTATATATGGAAAATTTAGAAATTAAAAGTAAGCAAAAAGATGATGTAAAAAGCAAAATAAATGATGTTAATAAGCAATTAGAGTTACAAAAAAATAATTTAAACAAATTAGATACAAGCGAGGAACAATTGAGTGCTGTACATAAAAAAATAGAAAAATGCATCGACACAATGTCTCAGGCAATTAAAGGGCAAAAAATTAACAATAAATTTCGAGAAATACTCGATAATAATGATTTTAGTAGAAAAAATTTAAGAAATAGTTTTGATATGAAAAGACAAGAAATAAATAGAGATATTCAACACTCTTATGATGAATTAGAAAAATTAGAAAAAATTAATAAAGATAATAATTAAAAAAAATCATTTTATTAGAATGATTTTTTTAATTTATTCTACATTTAATTTTTCTATAACAATTACTAATATAAAATGAACTCAAAATACTTTGCTCAAATCCATCCATAAAATTTTGTAATCTTATTAATCTTTCTTTGCCTAAATAATTAATAATTTCTTCAAAACATAGATTTAAAAATAAAGCATCATTGATAGTACTAGAATCCGATGCTATATCTAAGCAATATATTTCTCCTAAAAGATAAATAGCATAATTAAAAAATATACTAGAAAAATCAATCTTTGGCATATCTTCATCTTCTAATTTATCGATATCAAAATTACTTTTTAATGCTGTTATTTCAAAAAAATGATTTACAGTAAAAAAGTCATATTTTGCTACTTTAAAGTCTTCGATTAATCGCCTTGATATTTCTTTTTCGCTTTCATTATAAGTTGGGGTATTATAAATAAGATGTTTCATTCTCTGAATAGCTCTTATGTATATACAAGTAATAGCTAAATCAAAATATTCATAAGTATCAGGATTCATTTCTTCTAAAAAACTTTCAATATTGTATTTTTTTGCAAAATCACTATTGCAGACAATAAAATCTATAAATTCAGTAGGATCAATATCTTTATCATCATTCCTCATTTCATATAAAATTTCTTTATACCTAGTATATAAAAGATCGTTTGCAATATCATACTCTGATCCATTTAAAGATTTATTGCTTAATTTAGATAATAAACTATCTACAGTATCAAAGTCTAATTCATCACATATAGAACTAGTAGCAAGAAAACACTCATCTAATTCGGAGACAGTACTTCTATATTCAGAAGTATTTTCCATATTCTTAATTGATAAATTTCCTAATTTTTTATATTTATTAGATATATCTTTAGATATTTCTAAAAGTTCTGATAAAATATCATTTTCCATAAAAACCTCACATAAATAAAATATAATTTTCTATATACTTTATCACACATTTTTTAATTAGTAAATCTTTTTTTGCCGTTATTTTCTATATTTATATATTTTATTTATTTTTTATTGACTAAAGTTAACATAGGAGTTATAATTATTTTGGACGCGTGATTAGTTATATGAAATATGTTTTTAAATTATTTTATACAATTTTAATTGTATTCCTATTAACTACAAATGTCAAAGCCTTAACCGTAAGTGAAAATAATCTTAATATATCAGCTGGTAATACAAAAAATATTGAATTATCTACAAATACAGATGCAAATCTGACTAGTGTTGAATTTACTTTAGTTTTTGATAGTTATGATGTACCAGCTTATTTTTCTGTAAATAGTATGTATACTGATACCAATCCAAACGGAATAACTCATAAGATTGTTTTTAATGAACCAACTGCGGGTAATATTGATTTGGGAACAGTAGTAGTTAGAGTAATTAACAATCCTACAATAGTTGGTAGTAGTGTTAATATTCACAGTGCAAAGGGTACTACTGAAGATGGTAATATTATCAATTTAAATTCACAAACAATTAATATTAAAATAGGGGAAGAAACGGTAGAAAAGAATAAAGAGAATACCAAAGATTTACTTAAAGAAATTAATTCTGAAATAGTTAATATTAAACTAAAAGAAAATGTTTTTGAGTATGAAGTAGCAATTGATAAAGATACATCAGAATTAGATCTATCACCAGTAGCTATCGATGATAAATATAAAGTAGAAGTATCTAATCAAAAGATTTCTGAATTAGAAGATGATACAATTACGATAACAGTTAGTGATGATATAGATAAGTCAACATATAAAATAAATGTTAAAGTTAAAGAAGAAAATAATTCAGTAGAAATAGATAATAGTGAATATAAAGAAGAAAAATCATATAAGGGGAAATGGATATTTCTTATTGTATGTTTAAGTATAATTTTATTTTTTGGGGTTTTAATAAATAAAAAGTCTAAATAAAGGGAGTGAATATTTATGTATAAAAAGTTTGGTAAAAGAATATTAGATTTTATTATGGCAGTAATTTTATTGCTAGTAGCATGGCCTATATTATTAATAATTGCATTATTAATAAAAATAGATAGTAAAGGGCCAGTATTATTTAAACAAATTAGAACTGGGAGATATGGAAAAGAGTTTACTTTATATAAGTTTAGAAGTATGACTTCAAAGAATGATTTTTATGATACTACAACAGAAGATCAAGTTACAAAAGTAGGAAAATTTATTAGAAAAACTTCATTAGATGAATTACCTCAAATATTTAATATAATTAAAGGGGATATGTCTTTTATAGGGCCTAGACCATGGATTGTAGACTATGCTAAATTATATACTAAACATCAAAGGAAAAGATTAAATGTATTACCAGGTATTACAGGATTAGCACAATGTAGTGGAAGAAACAATTTAAATATAATTGATAGAATAAATATAGATGTTGATTATGTTAATAATATGTCTTTAAAATTAGATATATACATATTTATTAAAACTATTTTGAGTGTAATTAAAAAAGAAGGATTTAGTAATAGTAAATTAGCTATTCATGAAGAATTACGAACATTAAAAAATCAGCATAAAAAAAATGTACATAGAGTAAATACCAAAAGAAGAAATAGAAAATCAACAATAACAAATAGTATAAATAAAATCAATAAGAAAGATGAAAAAGTATTAGTGGGTAGTGGAGTATAATGAAAACAACAGACTTAGTAAGTATTGTTATACCTGTATATAATGCTGAAAAATATTTAAAAGATACAATTGATACAATACAAAATCAAACTTATGATAATTGGGAAGCTATTTTTGTTGATGATTGTTCTAATGATAATTCTGTTAGTATTATAAAAAAAGAACAAAAAAAAGATAAAAGAATTAAATTAATAAAAAATGAAGTAAATAGTGGAGCAGCTGTTTCAAGAAATAATGGTGTAAATAATTCTCAAGGAACTTTTTTATGTTATTTAGATGCTGATGATAAATGGGATAGTAAAAAAATAGAAAAACAAGTAAATTTTATGAAGAAAAAGAAATGTGCTTTTTCTTTTACTGGTTATGAATTTTGTGATGAATATTGTAATCCAAATGGTAAAAAAGTTTATGTTCCAGATAATATTAATTATAAGCAAGCTTTAAAAAATACTACTATATGGACAAGTACAGTTATGTTTAATATGCAAAAATTGTCAAAAGAAGATATACAGATGCCGAATGTAAGAAGAGGGCAGGATACTGCTACTTGGTGGAAAGTTTTAAGAGCTAAAGTAGATATGGCTTATGGATTAAATGAAATACTTTCATTTTATAGAAGAGATAAAGGAAGTTTATCTTCTAATAAAATAAAAGCATTAAAAAGAACATGGAATTTATATCGTAATGTAGAAAAATTAAGTTTCATTTCAAGTACTTATAATTTTATTTGGTATTGTTTTAATGCGGTTAGGAGAAGGGCTTAATGATGAAGAAAATTTGTATTTGTGGGCATTTTGCCAATAATACAGAATCATATAATGGACAGACAATAAAAACTAGAATTATCTATGATGAATTAAAAAAAATATATGGTGAAGAAAATTTATATAAAATAGATACATTTATGTGGAAAAAAAAAGCTATCCGTTTATTCTTAAGTTGCTTAAAAATATCAAAAAAATCTACAGATATTATAATTTTACCTGCGCATAAAGGGGTAAAAGTATTTATTCCATTATTTAATTTTTTTAAAAAAATTTATAATTTTAAATTGCATTATATTGTGATAGGAGGTTGGTTGCCACCTTTAGCCCAAAATAATGCCTTTTTAAAAAATGAATTAAAGAAAGTTGACTATATATATTTAGAAAATAATAAAACAATAGAACAATTAAAAAAAATGGGAGTGAAAAATTTATATTTAATGAAAAACTTTAAAAATCTTGTAATATCTAATTATCAATATAAACCAGATTTAAAGGTTTTTAAATGTTGTATTTTTTCTAGAATTGAATCGAGGAAAGGAATCAGTCAAGCAATTGATGTTATTGCAAAGATTAATTTATCACAAAATAAAAATACAAAAATAATTTTGGACATTTATGGACAAATATCAGATGATTATAAAAAAGAATTTGAATATAAAGTTACTAAAAATCAGACATATGTTAGTTATAAGGGCAAAATTAATTTCTATAAAAGCGTAAATACTATTGAAAAATATGATTTGTTGTTATTTCCCACTATGTATTATACAGAAGGAATTCCTGGTACAATAATTGATGCTCTGTTTGCAGGTTTACCAATTCTTGCTGCAAGATGGGAAAACTATGATGAAATGTTAGAAGATGAAATAACTGGATTTAGTTATGAAATGAATAATGTAAATGAATTTTATAAAAAGTTAAGTTATATATTGAAAAATAGAAATCAATTAGAAAAAATAAGAAAAAATTGTCGTGAACGAGCAAAAAAATACATGCCTAATTCATGCTTAAAAGTATTGTTGAAAAATATAGGTGATTAACTATGGCTTTAAATATATTTTATATAAAAAAATGGTATAAAATGATAGTGGGGAAAAGTATATTGCATGTTGACCAACCAGCAGGCAAACTTTATAGCAAGACAACAATAAAAGGATATTATAATGATTTAAGAGAAAAAGTAATTAAAGAAAACATTGATATAGACAAACTGCCAAAAACTGAATTACCTAATGGTAAGAAAATAGACTTTTCTATTGCAATATTTCAATATGGATTAGGAGCTTATGATTTATATTTAGAAACAAATAAAAAAAATTATTATTTAAGATTTATGAAAAGCGTAACATGGGCTGAAAAAAATCAAGATTCTAATGGTGGTTGGAAAACATTTGAGCATGAAGCTAATAATCCTTATTCATCAATGGCGCAAGGAGAAGGTATTTCGTTATTGTTGAGAGCTTATCAAGAAACAAAAAAAAATAAATACTTAAATATGGCAGCAAAAGCGATTAATTTTATGCAAAAAAGTATTGATGAAAATGGTTGCACAGAATATAATTTCGATGATATTTATTTAAAAGAATTTCCTGAAAAATCGACAGTTTTAAATGGTTGGATTTTTTCATTGTTTGGAATATATGATTATTTATTGTTAGTAGATGATTATAATATAAAAACATTCTTTGATAATTCATTACAAACTTTAATAAGAAAATTACCAGATTTTGATAATGGATATTGGAGTAAATATGATTTAAACAAAAAAATTGCAAGTCCATTCTATCATAATTTACATATAGAATTATTGAAAGTATTATATGAATTAACTGGGGAAAAAATATTAGAGGAATATTCAAAAAAATTCGATTATTACAAAAATAAGAAAATTAATAAAATTTTTGCTTTTATAAAAAAAGCTATTCAAAAAATTATTGAAAGGGAGTAAAAATGAAAAGACTTTTATGTATTGTGGGAAGTATGAATGCAGGCGGTGCTGAAACTTTTCTGATGAAAATATATAGACAATTGGATAAAAATGAATATCAAATGGATTTTTGTGTAGCAGAGCAATCAAAAAATTTTTATGAAGATGAGATTAAACTTTTAGGTGGAAAAATGTATAGGATTACTCCTAAATCAAAAAATCCTATAAAAAATTTTAATGATATTAGACAAATAGTAAAAAAAAATAATTATTTATATGTAATTCGAATTTCTCAAAATTCACTTTCTTCTTTAGAATTGTTGGCTGCTAAAATTGGTGGTGCCAAAAAGTTAATATTTAGATCAAGTAATACTGATGTATATGGTAAAAAAATTGAAAAAATTATTCATTATCTATTTAGACCTTTAGCAAATAGTATATCAAATGTTAAAATAGCACCTTCTAAAGACGCAGGGAAATTTATGTTTGGAAGAAATAAATTTACTGTAATTAACAATGGGTTAAATATTAGTGATTATGCATTTTCTTTATCAGATAGGAAGAAGTATCGAAAACAATTTGGAATAGATGATGATAATAGAATAATAATAGGGCATGTAGGAAGATTCAATGTTCAAAAAAATCATAAATTTTTGGTTGAAATTTTTTTTGAATACCATAAACATAATGAAAATAGTGAACTTTGGTTATTTGGAATGGGTGAAAAAGAAAAGGAAATAAAAAAAATGGTCAAAGAATTTAACATACAGGATTCAGTAAAGTTTATGGGTGTAAAAAAGGAAATTAACAAGATATATTCTGCGATGGATTGTTTCATATTCCCATCGCTATTTGAAGGAATGCCCAATACTGTTATTGAAGCTCAAACCTCTGGCTTGCCTTGTTTGGTTTCTAAAAATATAACATCCGATTGTAATATTACGGGAGATGTTTGCTTTCTTCCATTGAGTGATAATATTAATTTATGGATAGATAACATACATTTCAATAATGAAAAAAGAAGAGAAAAACAGTTTAATTATATTAAAAAAGCAAATTATGATATTGAAGATGTTGTAAAGATTTTTGTAGAGAAAGTATATAGGTAGATGTATTATGAATATAGAAAACAAAATCATTTTGGTGCTTATTTATTTGATTATGTTAATTATATCTACTTTATGTTTGTATTTAAGATTTAAAAAACTAAAGAAAATAAGAATTATTGACTTTTTTAATATATACTACATTATTGTTTATTTTTTAGTGCCCATATTTTATTTATATAGTTCTTCCCCAAAATTTAATATTAAATATTCTATTTTTTTATCATATGGCTTTAAATATCATTTACTATCATGCTTTATGTCAATTATATTTTATGTATTAATTAATTTATTTTATAAATATATAAAAATTAATATACATTCAAAAAAAGAAGAAGAAATCGTAATAAATGATAAAATATTCTTTTCATTAAATTTTCTCTTTTCAGTTATTGGAATTTTTTCCTTTTATATGTGGTCAAAAGTATACGGATTCCCTTTTGGTATAATAAAATATGCAGATTTATTGAGGGATAATAAGGTGATAATAGATAATCCTTTTACTTTTTTTCAACCTTTTTGTAATTTTGCTTTGTATGCTTCATACTTATGGTTAATACTAATTAAGCAATACAAGAAAAGGACAAATAAAATTTTAGCATTTTTATTGTTTTTAATTACATTCTTTTTCTCAGTTTTATCAACATTAGCTACAGACAGTAGAATGTCTATTATTACATTATTTTTAGTACCTATAATTTATTTTTTGAATTCAAATAAGTTATCATTAAAAAAAATTTGGGTTATAGGGATTTTTTCCATTATTATGTTAGGTAATATGAATAGTATTACATATTTTATTCGTAATGGTGAAATAAACGAAAATTACGTCAATGAAAATAATATTTTCTTTTTATTGTCTTATGAATTTGGCTTTACTTATTCAAATCGTATAAATTTACTATATAATATAGAGCATAGAGAGGTTAAAATAACTGCACCCAACGATTTAGCAAATATATTGTTGTCATGGGTGCCGAAAAGCATGAAACCTACTGGATTAAACACGCTAGGTCGTTATAATACAACTTTGTATACATATGCATCTGGCACTATACCAACGGATATTGTAACCGCTTCAATATATAAGGCAAGAATTATTGGGCTGATATTGTTGCCACTTTTTGTTGGGAGCATAATAAAATTGTTAGATGCTTTTTTTGCCCATAAAAAAAGTCCATTTTATAAAATAATTTTTGCTATTATTTGTGTTATAATTGATTTACGATTAGTAGCTTATTATGATTTATCAGAGTTACTGTTTAGTAGATTCGCACTGATTATTTATTATTTTTCATTAATAATTTTATGTAAAAGGAGGAATATTAATGAAAATGTTTAATTATTTATTACATCCACAAAAAATTATTTTATTTTTAATGGATAAAAGATTTTTTGATTTTATTCCTGATAAACAATATCTAAAAATTAAGTATTTTCTTCGCACTGGGAAGAAACTTGATTTAGTGAATCCACATTTATTTAACGAAAAGTTGCAATGGCTAAAACTATATGATAGGAAAGATATATATACTATTATGGTAGATAAATTTGCCGCAAAACAATATGTAGAAAAAATTATTGGGAAACAATATATTATTCCCACTATCGGGCTTTACAATTCATTTGAAGAAATTAATTTTAACGATCTGCCATCTCAATTTGTTATGAAATGTACACATGATTCCGGTGGGATAATTATAGTAAAAAATAAAAAAGAAATTGATTTTTCTTCTGTGAAAAAGAAAATCAAAAAATTTTTGAAAAGAAAATACTATTATGTTCATAGAGAATGGCCATATAAAAACGTAGTACCAAAAATTATTATAGAAAAATATATGAAAGATAAAGTAAGCGATGAACTTATAGATTATAAAGTCATGTGTTTTAACGGGATTCCTAAAATTATTTTCACTTGTACCGATAGGTTTAAAGATTCACTAAAAGTTACTTTTTTTGATTTGAATTGGAATAAAATGCCATTTGAAAGAAAATATCCTTCATCTAACGAAAAAATTTCAAAACCAGTAAATTTAAATGAAATGCTAAAGCTATCTAAAAAATTAGCTCAAGATATTCCCTTTGTGAGAATAGATTGGTATGAAATAAATGGAAAATTGTATTTTGGGGAGCTCACTTTTTTTCCTGGAAGTGGATATGAAGTTTTTAACCCTATTGAATGGGATAAAAAATTAGGTGATATGTTAGAATTAAATTTGGAGAATAAAAATGAGAAGTAAAAAAGTGATATATAATGTTGTTTCCAATTTTATTTTACAAGTTATTGTTATTATTTATGGCTTTATTGTTCCCAAAATAATTATTAGCCAATACGGCTCTGAAGTTAATGGTCTAATTTCTTCAATTAGTAATTTTTTGTGTTACATTGCAATTTTAGACTCTGGTTTTACTGCCGTAGTAAAATCAGTGCTATATAAACCAATATCTGCAAAGGAAAATATAACCATAAATAGTATATTAAAATCTTCAGATATTTTCTTTAAAAAGATAGGTATTATTTTTATTATATATTCTTTATTATTATCTTTAGTTTACCCTATTATTGTTAATTGCGAATATAATTATTTTTTCACATTTATTTTGATTTTAATATTATCTATTTCCATGTTTGCCGAATATTATTTTGGAATGGTATACAGAATATTTTTGCAGGCTAATCAAAAAAGTTATATTATTTCAAATATTCAAATAATTATATATATTTTAACAATTATATTAACTATAATTTTGGCTAGATTAAATGTATCTATTCTCTTACTCAAATTATTTACTTGTTTTATTTTTTTATTAAGACCGATTCTACAAAATCTATATGTTAAAAAAAAATATGACATAAACTTGTCATCTGTAAAAGATAATTATAAGATTGAAAAAAAATGGGATGGGTTAGCGCAACACATTGCCTCGGTAATACATAGCAATACGGATATAACTGTTTTAACATTCTTTTGCACTTTATCAGAAGTATCAATATATACTATATATTATTTAGTTGTTAAAGGAGTAAAACAATTGATTCAATCATTTGTTAGTGGCATTGATTCTTTCTTTGGAGACATGATTGCAAAAAACGAGCTAAACAACTTAAATAAAAAATTTAATTTATTTGAAATTATTTATTATACTATAACAACTATATGTTTTTCTTGTACAATTATTTTAATTGTTCCTTTCATCAAAGTATATACCTTAGGAATTACCGATATAAATTATATTCGATATACTTTTGGTTGCCTAATAGTAATTAGTGAATATATTTGGGCGATAAGATTACCATATAGTAACTTAGTTTTAGCGGCAGGTAATTTTAAAGAAACAACGCCTGGTGCATGGGTTGAGTGCTTTTCTAATTTCATAATATCATTTATTTTAGTTTTTAAATATGGCTTGATAGGGGTTGCCATTGGGACGATTATTGCAATGTTTATTAGAACTTGTGAACTTATGTATCATTGTAATAAGAATATTTTACATAGACCAATATATCAAAGTATTCGCAAAATAATTATCATTGTAATACAAACATTAATAATTATATTTATTTGTAATAAATTGCCATATTTAAATAACACAGGATATCTGAATTTAATAATTAATGGCATTATGACTTTTTCAGTAGCCTGTCTTGTTACTATACTATTTAATATACTTATATATAAAAATGAAATTAGAGAAATTAGCAAAATAATAAAAAAAATTATAGAGAAAGGAAGAAAACATTACAATGCATAAAAAAATTATTTACAGTTTAAGAAATTTTTATTTAAAAGCAAAATATAGAAAAAAAATAAATTTTAAAAATGGTAAATTTTCAAAAAATCGTTTTTCTTCAATAAAAAACATTAACATTGTTACAGGTAAAATAGTTATTAATGGTAGATTACATATGAAGCACAATTCATTGATTGCAACAAATAATAATGGAATTCTTGAAATAGGGAATGCTTGTTTTATAAATTGTAATACGATTATTGCATCATTAGGGAAAATAACAATTGGTAATAATGTTTCTATAGGTCCTAATGTATGTATTTATGATCATGATCATGATTACAACGAGAAAGGCCAAATCCTAGGAAAATATAAGATTGGAAAAATAACAATTGGTAATAATGTTTGGATAGGTGCTGGAGCGGTAATTTTAAAAAACACAATTATTGGAGATAATTGTGTTATCGGAGCTGGAACTATAGTAAAAGGTGAGATACCAGCGAATTCATTGATAATTAATGATAGAGAAATTATTGTGAAAAAATTAAAATCATAAAATTAAAGATTTTTTTTACCTAAAACATAAGCTAATGTGACAAATTACAATATTAAAAATACAATTAAATTTACATTGAGCATACTTAATTTTTTCTTATCATTATAAAATACCAAGCAATATAATAATTTATCAATGTTAAACTTTATAAAACAGTATTGAAAGGAAATAAAAAATGAAAAATAAAATATATAACTTATTATTTAATAATGTTGAAAAAGATACCAAAGAATTTCTTAGAAAATATCAGAAGCTACGAAACAGTAGCATTATTAAAAAATATTTTATAATATATAAATTAAATAAAATAGCGAATAAATATAATTCATTTGTTGGCTTAAATGCCAAACTTGGTAAAAATATTGTTTTTCCACATGGATTAAATGGTATATTTATTTCAAATGGTGCTGAAATAGGGGATAATTGCGTTATTTTTCATCAAGTGACTATTGGGTCAAATAATTTAGAAGGTAGCAAGAGAAATGGTTCACCAAAAATAGGAAATAATGTCTATATAGGAGCCGGCGCTAAAATAATTGGCAATGTTAAAGTAGGAGATAATGTTAGAATTGGTGCCAATTGTGTTGTATCAAAAGACGTTGAAGCAAATAGTACAATTGTGCTTGGGGAAAATAGAATAATTAAGCATAATAATAAATTAAAAAATGAATTTATAGCGTGGAAAAACAAAGGAGAATGAAATATGAAAATAGCAGTAGCAGGTACTGGGTATGTAGGTTTATCTTTAGCTACATTACTTAGTCAAAATAATGAGGTATATGCATTAGATGTTATACCAGAGAAAGTAGAAAAAATAAATAAAAGAATTAGTCCTATTGAGGATGAATATATTGAAAAATATTTTAAAGAAAAGAAATTAAATTTAAAGGCCACTTTAGATTATAAAGAAGCATTTAGTGATGCAAAATATATAATTATTAGTACTCCTACTAATTATGATTCTGATCTTAATTATTTTGATACTTCTTCAGTAGAAGATATTATTGAAAAAGTATTAAGTCTAGGTAGTAATACTACTATGATTATTAAATCTACTGTTCCAGTAGGATATACTGAAAGTATTAAGAAAAAATATAATATAAATAATATTATATTTAGTCCTGAATTTTTAAGAGAGGGAAAAGCTTTATATGATAATTTATATCCATCTAGAATTATCATGGGAGATATTTCTGATGAGGCTCATGAATTTGCTAATTTATTAAAAAGTAATGCATTAAAAGAAGATATTGAAATTAAATATATGAATTCTACTGAAGCAGAGGCTGTAAAATTATTCTCTAATACTTATTTAGCTTTAAGAGTAGCATATTTTAATGAGTTAGATACTTATGCAGAACTTAAAGGATTAAATACTAAAGATATTATTGATGGAGTATGTCTAGATCCTAGAATTGGAAACTATTATAATAATCCTTCTTTTGGATATGGTGGATATTGTTTACCTAAAGATACTAAGCAATTACGTGCTAATTATAAAGATGTTCCAGAAAATTTAATTAGTGCTATTGTAGAAGCAAATACTACTAGAAAAAATCATATTGCTAATATGATTATCAGTAGAAATCCTAAAATAGTTGGTATATATAGACTAACTATGAAAAGTGGTTCTGATAACTTTAGAGCTAGTGCTATTCAAGATGTTATGAATAAAATTAAAGATAATGGTATTGATATAGTTATTTATGAACCTACTTTAAAAGATGAATATTTTAATGATATTAAAGTAATTCATGATCTAGATATGTTTAAAGATATGTCTGATGTTATTTTAGTAAATAGACTAGAAGATGATATTACTGATGTTATAGATAAAATATATACTAGAGATTTATTTATAAGAGATTAATATATATCATATATTTTAGTATGATTGATTATGATAGAATTAAAGAAACAAAGATTGAAGATTTTATATTTATTATCTATTATATAATTATTACTATATCTTTATATGCTAATAAAATAGAAAGAGAATATTTAATATATAAAGATGATAAAGATAAAGAAAAATATCGTCATTTAATGTATATTATTTTTGGAATTGCTATCTTAGTATATATATATTATTTAACTACTAATATTAAAGATTTAAATAGTAGTAATGATGATAAGGTTAATTATTTAAATAAGTTATCTTTATTAGCTAGTTTTTTAGTATTAATTAGTGGTATTATTTATATATATATTATTAGTCAAGATAAAGATGTTTCTGTAGAATTAGCATTTAATTAAAAGAATATTGAATAAAATATTCTTTTTTAGTTTTATTAATAAAATTGATTATAAAAAAAGAATAAAAATTATTTCATTCATTTTTTACGCTTACGTCTTTTTATATCATAAGGTGTATCCATAGGTCCAAACCTTGAATTATTTGAAGGCTTACGATTACGAGAATATCCTTGAAGTGGTAATCCATAACCGTATGGTGTTAAACCAGGGCCATACGTTTTTTCTCTGTATCTTTCTTGAGCGTATTTTTGTTGCTTCGATAAATGAGATTCACTTTCTATTATTTTATAATGTGATTTTGATTCATTATCCGATTTTTTTGGTAATTTACTAGTATCTTTATTAGGTTGATATGACTTGTTAGATGGCTCACTGACATTTTTACAATGCTGGTCTGTTTCAGCTGGTGGTGTATCATCTTCTTCATACTGTACCCCAGATAATTTTGAAATTAATTTTTCTAAGTATTTTTTAATACTTCCCATAGCAACTTTGTCTTTATATTTTTTTAGTAAAGATAAGTCATCACAATCACTTAAAGCATCTAACAATAATTGCAAATTATTCAGAATACTTTCTTCATAATTATTTAAGTGTGAGTCCTCCTGTCCTGCATAAGAATATTGTCTAAGCATTTCATATCCCTCTTTATCTTTAGTATTATATCGTGACATAGCTTTGTAAAAATAATGATTGCCTATTCTTGTATTCGCTGTTGTATTTCTTTTAATATCCGAAGTTATTGCATCTGCAAGTATTTTTAGTATATATTCATAATCTTTTAATTCAATAATCTTTTTTATTAATAAATCATGTATTTTAGCAGCTTTTTCATCATGTTTCATAAAGTCATAAATAGTTTTTACATCATCTAAAGATAAGAGTTCCTCGGTTGTTTCATCCATAGTTATTTCATTTGTATTAATTAATAGATATATTTCTTCAAAATTATAATCATTTAATAATTTTTTAATTAATTCTTTTTTACCACCAATTAATTCAATAATCCTTTTTATTAATAAATGACGTCTTTCACGATTTTTTTTATCCTCATCAGCGAGATTATCAAGCACATATTTTATAAAATCATAAATAGTTTTTGCATCATCTAATGATAAAATTACTTCGAATGCTTCATTTATAGATATATTACATTCATTATATATATCCAACCTGTATATCCATTCGCGTATTTCTGTAAAACACCCATTATTTGCTAATTTTTTAATTAATTCTTTTTTCCCGCCCGTTAATTTAACAACCCTTTTCATTAATAAATTAAGTCTTTTTTTATCTTTTATCTCTTTATCATCTAATTGGCCGAGAAATTTTTCAAAAAGGAGATAATCAAACTCATGTTTCATAAAACAATAAGTAGCTTCTGCATCGTTTGAAGATAAAAGTTCGTTGATTACCTCATCTATATTTATGTCACCTAACTTAATCAATGAGTGTATTTTTTCAAAATTCCGATCATTCAATAATTTTTTAATCAATTCTTTTTCCTTGTCCATATTTTCCTCTCCTTATTGATTTATTATAATATATGATTATATGAAAGTAAAATATTTTTATAATAAATGTTTTATTTTTTTATTATAAATTTAAAAAAATGTGTTATAATAAAACAGATATTTTGTAAAGGGATGGATTATGAAGTGGATTAAGAAAAATATAAATATTATATTATTGATTATATGGATGATAATTATATTTATTATGTCTTCTTTTAATGGAGAATCTTCTGGTAATCAGAGTAATTTTATTGTTAATATAATAAGTCAAATTTTTAATATTAGTAATATTAATTATTTATCTTTTATAATTAGAAAATTAGCTCATTTTACGGAATATTTTATCTTAGGAATACTAGTTATAAATAATTTTAATAAAATAGATAAAAAGATAATATTTGGAAGTATTACTTTTTGTATGTTATATGCTTTTACTGATGAATTTCATCAATTATTTGTAAGTGGTAGAAGTGGACAAGTAACAGATGTTTTAATTGATAGTATAGGAGCTATATGTGGTATTTATGGATATTTATTATTAAAAAAATATAAAAAATGATGTAATAGTAAAGTAGTGATTATATGGATTATGGTAAATTATTAGAAATAAGATTAATTGTTACAGAGCGTATTAATGAATTAATGGGAATTCGTGATTTTGAATTTAGTGTAGAATTTTTAAAATATATTCACCAATATTTATTTAATGGTATATATGATAATAGTGGTAATTTTAGAACATATAATATTTCTAGACCAGAGTTAATATTAGATGGTGAAAGTGTTAAATATTTAGATTATAATAATATTAGTAATTATTTAAATTTTGATTTTTTTGAAGAAAATAGAAAGAAATATGGTAATCAAGGCGTAAATTTTGTTACAAAAAATATAGCTTTATTTTCTTCAAGAATATGGCAAGTTCATCCTTTTAATGATGGTAATACTAGAACAATTGGTATATTTATTGAGAAATATTTACAAGATTTAGGTTTTAATGTAAATAGAGAAGTACTAAAAAGTGAATTTGAATATTATAGAAATGCATTAGTATTGTCAGCTTATTATAATGAAAGGCTACATATTCATAATAATTATGAGCCGTTAATTAAATTTTATATGAAGATGTTATTTGGTGGAGATATTATTTTAGATAATGATAGTTTATATTTAGAAAAATTATTTGAAAATAGGGGAGTAAAGGAGAAGGTAAGAAAAAATGAGCAGTACGGGAAAAAATGATGATAGAATAGGAATAGCAAAAGAATTGGTATCTACTTTTTATAAAAGGATTAGTTTTATAGATATTTCATATGATGAGTTTTTATCTTATGTATTAGAAGAGGCTGAAGTATCAAATAATTTATATAAAGAAGATATGCCATATAATAAATTTATAAAAAAAATAATAATAAAAGTAATGTGTAGTAGAATATTAAGTGATTCTAAAGATGTTATTAATGTTATAAATAATTATGTTAATAAATATTTTATTGATGTTACAAATTATAAGGATGCAATTAGTGCTGTAAATAGATTATTGTCATTTTTTAAATCTTTTAATTATGTATTAACACCTGATATAGTATCAGAAATGATAGTAAAGAATGAAATCTTTTCTTGGGTAATAAAGTTAATAGTAGATAGGTATAAAGATATAATATTATCTGGTAATATTGAAGAAATTTTTGATAATATTCATATGACGATGATAGTTGAAATTTATTGTATGATAAATAATATCGAAATTAATAGATTAGAAGTAGAAAGTGATAAATATAATGATGCGTATATTGCAGATAGCGAAAGAGCATATTTAAAAGAAATTGGGAAAATTCCTTTACTGTCTGCACAAGAAGAAAAAGATTTAGCTAAAAAAGTGGCTCAAGGCGATGTAGATGCTAAAAATTTATTCATTAAAAGCAATTTACGATTAGTTGCTAAGATTGCTAGATGGTATATAAATTGTGGTTTGCCATATTTGGATTTAGTCCAAGAAGGAAATATTGGGTTGATTAGAGCAGTAGAAAAATTTGAAGCTGAAAAAGGATATAAATTTTCTACATATGCAACCTGGTGGATAAAACAACCAATTTTAAAAGCAATTGCGGAAAAAACTAGTGATATAAAAGTGCCTATTTATATGCATGAAAAAGTTAGAAAGTATCAAAAAACGGTAAATATTCTTACGGAAAATCTTAATAGGCCTCCTACAATAAGTGAGATGGCTGATGCAGTAGGATTACCCGTTTCAGAAATTGAGGAGATAATTAAGGCTTTACCAGAAGTGATAAGTTTAAATGCTAAAATTGATGAAACTGGCGATAGTGAAATTGGAGATTTTATTTCCGTAGATTCTGACAGTATTGAAAATATAACAGCAAATGGAATGTTAGGAAATGACTTAATGAATTTACTTTTAAATTGTGGTTTAAGTGAAAGAGAACTAGTTATATTAATCCTTAGAAGTGGATATTATACAGACATTCCTGTTACATTAGAAGAAACAGGAAAAATGCTAGGAGTTACAAGAGAGAGAGTTAATCAAATTCAGAAAAAAGCTCTTAGAAAAATTAGAAATCTTAGAGAAGTTGAAAATTTAGTGGTATATACACAATATCCTGATAAGTCATTAAAGAATCTAGAAGAAAAGAGAATGGAAGACGGTATTTTAGTATCGAGAAATTTAAAGAATAAAAAGAAAAAAGATGAAAAAATACTAGAATTACAATCAATTTATGAATTATTTAAGGGATATTCAAAAGAGAATATAGATAAAGTAATATTAGGACTTACTGAAAAAGAAAGAGAGTTAGTATTATTGCGTTATGGTAAAGATTTAGAAAAAAATGATATAACAAATTTAACTACTGAACAAATTATAACTTTTTATACTTTTTTAGTTCCCAAAATAAGAGTATTATTAGAAAAATTAAAAACTAAGATTCAAAATAGTGAACAAAGCGAATTATTAAATGAAGAAAGTACTGAAAATGTGGATAATACTAACAGTATTTTACCTAAAATAGCAGATATAAAAGAAGATGATGATGTTAAAACCAGTACTCTATTAGTTAGTCAGAAAAAAGATAGCATTTCATTATTAGAAGATTATCAAAATATTTTAAAATCACTAAAGGCAAATATACTTAGTCAGAGATTAAATGAATTATCAGTTGAAGAAGCTGTTATTGTTGCTCTAGAAGCAGTTGCTGAACATTTAAATATTGATGAAGACGTAGTAATTAATGCTACTAGGAGGATTTTAATGGGTTACAGAAATAATGACACGGCAGCAACTATAACAAGTGATTCTAGAGGTAGTAGATAAAAGTAGTACAATAAACTATTTATTAATAAAATAGTTTATTGTTTTATTAATAAAAAATATATAATTTTATAATATTTTTTTAAAATACTATTTTTAAAATAAAAAATATGATATAATCATAAGGTAGAGGTGTGATATGGAAGAAATTGATTTAAAAGAGTTATTTGATTTTGTAAAAAATAAAATTGGGTTATTAATCATAATAACTGTAGGAATTTGTTTGTTAGGATGTGTTTACGGTTTAATTTTACAAAAACCAATGTATAGATCTTATACTACTGTTATATTAAGTGGAACAGAGCAGACTATTACGCAAAGTGATGTTACACTTAATAAAAATTTAGTAGATACTTATGCAGAAATAGTAAAGTCAAGAAGAGTATTAGATCAAGTTATTAATGAACTAGATTTAGATAGTAGTTATAATTCATTAACTAATAAAATATCTGTTAGTGCTGTTAATAATACAGAAATTATTAAGATTATGGTAATTGATGAAAATCCCGTTGATGCAAAAAATATTGCAAATATTACAGCTAATTTTTTTGCTAAAGAAGTTGTTGATTTATATAATATGAATAATGTTAATATATTAGACGAAGCTATTGAAGAGGATAATCCATATAATATTAATGTTTTAAAACAAGTAGTTATTTATTTTATGGTTGGATTAATTATTGCTTGTGGTGTTTTATTTGTTATTTTCTATTTTGATAGAACTATTAAATCAATTGAACAAGTAGAACAAAAAACTAAATTACCTATTCTTGGTGGTGTTCAGGAATATACAAGGGGAGGCAAAAAATAATGAAAGATGAATTAGTAATTCATAATAAACCTAAATCTAATATTAGTGAGGATATTAGAACTATTAGAACGAATTTAATGTTTACCTCATCGGATGAAAATTCTAAAGTAATTCTTATTACTAGTTCAATACCGGGTGAAGGAAAAAGTTTTATCAGTAGTAATTTAGCAACTGCTTTTGCTCAAGCTGGAGAATCTACTTTATTAATAGATTGTGATCTTAGATTAGGAAGAATTCATAAAATATTTGGGGTTTCTAATTCTAAAGGATTATCTAATTTGCTTGTTGGACAAAACTCTGTCGATTGTGCTGATTACATTAAAAAAACTTCTATATCTAATTTGTACGTTATTCCAAGAGGTACTGTTCCTCCTAACCCTAGCGAACTATTAAACTCTAATAATACTAAAAAAGTTATTAAATTTTTAAAAGAAAATTTTGATCGTATTATTTTTGATGGTGTTCCAGTAAATGGTCTTCCTGATTCCCTTATTATGGCATCATTAGTAGACCGTGTAGTTTTAGTAACCTCATTAGGATATACCAAAATAGATGAATTAATGGATGCTAAAAAGGCTTTAGAAAAAATAGATGCTAATATTGCTGGTATTGTGGTAAATAGAACTATTAAAACAAAACGTGGAAAATATTCTGATTATTATGAGTAAGGTGATATATTAATGACAGATGTACATTCACATATTCTATTTGGTATAGACGATGGAAGTTATTCTATTGAAGAGAGTATAGAACTATTAAAAAAGTTAAAAGAAGTAGGTTTTAATAATGTTATTTTAACACCTCACTATATTATTGATAGTAGTTATACTGCAAATAATAATACAAAGAGAAGGCAATTTATAGAACTTAAAAAAGCAGTTGAGGAAAATAATATAAAGATTAATCTTTTTCTTGGAAACGAAATATTTATATCTAATGATATTATATCTTTGTTAGAACAAGATGAAATACTAAGTTTAAATAATACGAAATATTTATTAATAGAATTACCTTTTCATAATCAAATAATTAATCTTCCAGATATTATTCATGAGATAAAGTTAAAAGGGTATATTCCTGTAATTGCCCATCCTGAAAGATATACATATTTTCAAGAAAATTATGAATTAGTAGATGAACTTAAAAATGAAGATGTGTTGTTTCAATGTAACTATACGAGTATTACTGGATATTATGGTAAACAAGCACAAAAATTGCTTAAGTATATGTTAAAAAACAAATATGTTTCTTATTTAGGAACAGATATTCATCATTTAGATAGATTATATTTTATTGATAATTTTGATAAAATTATTAAGAGTTTTAATAAGATTGCAGGAGAAAATTATTTTAAAAAAATTATTAATAACTGTAATAAATTAGTAAGTTCTAGTATAGAGTAGGTGATATTTATGGCAAATAATAAAAAAAAGAAAATACAATTTAGTATTTTAGGAATAATACTTAATATTATTCTTTTATTAATGAGTATTTTTTTATTGATTTCAATAAATATTTTAGGAATAATTCCTAATAATTATTATATTTTTATTACTATATTTGTTATTATAACTTTATTTATTATTAGTTTTTTCTTAATATTTAAATTTAGAAAAAGAATATTAAAAATAATTAAAATGCTAGTATTTATATTGACAATGTTATTAATTTCAATATATGCTATTGGAATATATTATTTGGATAAGACTATGAATCTTTTCGATAATATATCTTTAATGAGGGAAGAAATATCATATTATTATATAGTAGTATTAGATTCTTCTGTTTATCAAGAAGTTTCTGATTTATATGAAAAGAAATTAGCGTATTATGAAAGAACTGAAGACCTAGTATTAGATAAAATTAAATTAGAACTTGATTATGAAGTTATTGATGATATTAATATACTTAAAGATAAGTTATATAATATGGAAGTAGATGCTATTTTAATTAGTGATATTATTAAAAATAAATATGAGGAAGATGATGAAAATTTTGATGATAACACTAGAATTATTAGTCAAATAGAGATTAAGAAAGAAATTGAAGATATTACTAAAAGAGTATCTATTAAAAATACGCCATTTAATATATTAATTAGTGGAATAGATACATATGGGGATATCAATAGAACTTCAAGAAATGATGTTAATATTGTAGTAACAGTTAATCCCAATACTAATGAAATTTTATTAACCTCAATACCTAGAGATTATTACGTTCAACTTCATGGAACAACTGGATATAAAGATAAGTTAACACATGCTAGTTATTATGGAACTAATATGGCGATAGCGACTATAGAAGATATATTGGATATTGATATTAATTATTATATTAAAGTTAATTTTACGACTGTAGTAGAATTAGTTGATGAAATAGATGGAGTAGACGTTTATGCTGATCAAAGTGTCTATCTAGGTAAAAATTGTCAAATTATAGAAGGGTATAACCACTTAAACGGAAAATGTGCTTTAGCTTTCTCAAGAGAAAGACATTCATATGCTGATGGTGACAGACATCGTGGAAGAAATCAGCAAGAAGTAATTACGGCAATCTTTAAAAAAATTACTAGTGGAACAACAATACTTACTGAATATACTAATATCTTAGATGTTCTTGAGGGAAAGTTTGCTACAAATATGGATACAAATGAAATAACTGATTTTTTAAAATTTGAATTAAATGATTTGAAAGATTATTCAATTACTTCAATTCAATTAGATGGATATGGTTCTATGGGAGAAACATATTCATATCCTAATCAAGAATTATGGATAATGATACCTGATGAAGACACTATTACTAATGCTAAATTATTAATTAATAAAGTATTAAATAATGAAAGTATAAAATAGGTGGTATAATGAAAAATGATTTATTAATTATTGCTGGTCCTTGTGCAGTAGAATCACGTGAGCAAATTATGAGAATTGCTAAAAAGTTAAAAGGTTTAGGAATAGAATATTTAAGAGCAGGAGCTTTTAAACCAAGAACTAATCCTGATAGTTTTCAAGGATTAGGAGAACTTGGTATTATATATTTATTAGAAGCTAAAAAAGAGACGGGATTAAAAATAGTTACAGAAATTATGAGTGTTGAACAGTTAGATAAATATGGAGAATATATTGATATTATTCAAATTGGCGCTAGAAATATGTATAATTATGAATTATTAAAAGCACTAGGTAAAATAAATAAGCCTATTCTTTTAAAAAGAGCATTTAGTGCAACTTACAAGGAATGGATATCTGCATGTGAATATATAAAAAAAGCAGGGAATGATAAAGTAATTTTATGTGAAAGAGGAATTCGTAGTTTTGATGATAGTACTAGAAATGTTTTAGATATTCAAGCTATTCCATATATTAAAAAAAATACTCAACTACCAATAATAGTAGATCCATCTCATGCATCTGGCCATAGATATATGGTTGAGAGTGATTCTCTTGCAGCAGTTGCCGCAGGATGTGATGGGTTAATTATCGAGGTTCATGATAGGCCAGAAGAGGCTCTTAGTGATAAAGAACAAGCTATAGATATTGAAGATTTAAGAAAAATTTTATATAAAGTAGGCAAAATAAAAGAATTAATTAGTAGTTAATTCTTCTTTTCTTTTTCTTATTAATGATTTAACAGTATTAATCGAAAATTCATTAGACCACATATTCGCCTTAATAATATTATCAAGTATATCACTTAAATGTAATACATTTTCTAAATCTAGAAATCCTAGTAATGATTCAATATTTGTTTTATAGTAAAGTGCCATATGTACTAATCGGGCATCTTGCGTTTTTATATCAATGCCTCTATAAAGGAAAAAACAACTAATTATATTTTCAATTAATTTATCTTTATGTAATTTAATAGTTTCAAGAAACCCGTCTATTTCTAGCATATCAAAATCAAAATCATGAGCTACTAGCATGTCTTCATATAATATTAAAATTGCTGCCATGTGATATTTTTGCTTTTTTTGTATAAATAATAGTTTTTGTGATAATGTTTTTTCATCATTGTTACTAGTATGTGGAATTGTTTCTTCTAATGCTCTATCTATTAATTTAAAAGTTTTAACATTTTCTACATAATATATGATGTCATCAATAGAATAATTACTTTTGCTTTCAGCACTTGTTTCTCGGCACTCAAGTATACTACATAATTTGGAATAAATTCTGCTTATTGTTTGATTGGGACCATTAAATAACACTCTAGAGCCTAAAAATAAAATATAAGCTTTCAGTTTATCTGTGCTAACTGCTTTAAAATCATCGTCTTCCACAACTTTTAATTCACGTAATCTACTTGCAAATTCTGCCAATCTTGATTTGCTATCATTTCCATTTTTTATATCATTAACTAAAGTTCCATACTCCTTTATTATTAATAAAGAATTAGGAAAATCTTTTAAAATCATATCATAAGTTTCTTCCATGCATTTTCCTCCTTAAACTGTTATAGTATTATATAATATTAATATAATGGTAAATATCAAATTGTTTTTTTAAAAAAAATGTGCTATTATTAACATTGTATTAATTCTTATGGGGATGTTTTTATTATGAAACTGAAAAAAATATATATAGAAATTACTAATAGATGTAATTTATCATGTTCTTTTTGTATAAAGAATAATAGAAAACTAAGAGATATTACAATTGATGAATATAAATATATAATTAATAAAATTAAACCTTATACTAAAGAGGTATATCTTCATGTTCTTGGTGAACCATTAATACATAAAGATATCAATAATTTTATTGATTATGCTACCGATAATAATCTTAAAGTAAATATTACTACAAATGGGTATTTAATTAATAATATAGCTAATAATACTAATCTACATAGATTAAATATATCATTACATAGTTTTAATGAAAAATATAATGTTTCTCTTAATATCTATTTAGATAATATTTTTAATGCAGTTGATAAGATTAAAAATAATACATATGTTACCTTAAGAATATGGGTTAAAGATAAAAATACTCCTAAAATTATCAATTATATTAATGAAAGGTATCATACTAATATATTCATATCAGATAATCAAAAAATAAAAATTACTAATAATTTATTAATTGATTCATTTCATGAATTTATATGGCCAGATATGAAAAATAATTATTATGAAGAGTGGGGGAGTTGTAAAGGATTAATAGACCATATTGGTATATTATCAGATGGAACAATTATTCCTTGTTGTCTTGATTCACTTGGTAATATAAATTTAGGAAATATATATATAGATAATTTAGAAGATATATTTAATTTACCTAGAGTTAAAAATATGATTAATGGTTTTAAAAATAATAAAAAAGTAGAAGAATTATGTAGACACTGTCGTTTTTTGGAGGTTAAAAATGAAAATATTAAATTGGAAAAAGGAAATTAAAAGCGATGAATTAGATGAAGTTTCAAAGTGCGTTGCCAATGGAGGATTAATTATTTTCCCTACGGAGACAGTTTATGGAATTGGTGCTAATGCCACTTTAAAGGATTCTGTAGATAATATATTTAAAGCTAAAGGAAGAGCCAATGATAACCCTTTAATCGTTCATTTAGCTGATATATCTCAGATTGAAAAATATGCAATTATTTCTAATGAAATTGAAAGAAAATTAATTGATACTTTTATGCCTGGCCCATTTACAATAATATTAAATAAGAAAGAAATTGTTCCTAATAATGTATCAGCTAATTTAGATACTGTAGGAATACGTATTCCTTCAAATAACGTAGCAAACGCTATACTTAAGGCTAGTAATGTTCCAATAGCAGCTCCTTCTGCTAATGTTTCTGGAAGACCATCTGGAACAGATATTTCTGATATTATTGATGAATTTACTGGTAAAGTAGATTATATTATCGATGGAAATGAAGCTGATATTGGTCTAGAATCTACTGTCGTCAAAGTAATTGATGGCGTACCTACTATTTTAAGGCCTGGTTTTATTACTAAAGAAGATATTCTAAACGCTGTAGGAATTGTAAAAGTATCTGATAAGTTATTTAAAAAAGTAGATGGGCCTGTTGAAAGCCCAGGTATGAAATACAAGCATTATGCTCCTGGTAGTGAATGCAAATTAATATATATTAAAGATATTAATAAAAGAATAGCATATTTTAGCGATATTAGCAATGACAAAACAGTTATTATTGGATCTAGTGTATTAAAAGATATTCCATGTAAGAAATTTCTTTTTTATGGCGATTCTTTAAAAGATATATCGCATAATATTTTTAAATTACTAAGAGAAGCTGATAAGTATGATCCCGATATGATATTAATTGAAGGAGTATCAAAAGAGGGATTAGGGCTTGCTATTATGAACCGTTTAATTCGCGCAAGTAGCTATAATTATATAGAATTTTAATAAAAGATAAATTTTACATTTTATCTTTTATTTTTTTTATACCTATGCTATAATCATATTATAGGGAGAATAAGAGATGAAAAAGAAATTTATTTTAACATTAATTATAGTATCTATAGTATTAATAATCATAGCATTTGTCCTACTTTTAAAAAAAGATTTATTAAAGGAACAAAAAATTGATATATTAGATGCGACTTATTCATGTGAAAATATTCCAGAAAAGTTTTATGAAGATGATAAATACATTTATTCATTTCCATGTACAAAAAGTACTTCAGTATTCGTTAAATTAGAAGATGGTAGTAAAATGCTAGTAACTAAAGCACTAGAAGAAGAAAAAGTGACAATAGATGAATTATTAGAAGCTGGTTTAGAGGTAATTAAAAATGAAAAATAATGGAGGTTATTATGGATAATAGATTAATTTTAAAGCTAACGAACCATAATGTATATTATATTAAGACCGATAAAGTCAATTATTATATTACCATTCCTAAAGAATTTAAAGATACTAATATATGTATTGAACTAAAAAATAAAATGAATAATTATAATCTTGAGATGAATGATGAAGTATGGGTTATGGAAAATATCAAAAATACATATTCATATGTTGATAATTATAATATTACTTTGGTAATTCCAGTCTTAAATGATGAAGATGTAAGCATTTTAGAAAAGATGGATGTCGATAATTTTGAAATTATTGATAAAATATTAGGTTTTGTGATTAATGACTCTTATAATCATCTTGTTAATGAAAATATCAAAATTGATAATCAGGTTATTTTACTTAATAACGATCGTTACAAAACATTTATTAATTGGTTTACTTCTAGATATCAAAATAGAGTTATATGCAAAAATCTTTTAGAGATAATAAGAATTTTTAATGTTAATGCTACTTCATATAAACGATTAGAAACGCCTGGAATGACCTTTGTAGTAGGAAGTTATAATCAAGAAGTTAATGCTCCTAAAATAGAGAAAAAAGAAGAAACTAAACAACCTATTAGTAAACCAGTTCCTCAAGTTAGTAGTGGTTTTACTAGCTACTGGTTACTAGCGGTTATTACAATTGTTGTATCCGTTGTTATTGCAATTATTGCTTTTAAGTATAGTTAAATAGATATAAAATAATGATTATTAAAGTAAAAACAAAATTTAATTAAATAATAATTTTATACTATAACAAAAAAAGTTTGTATTTGTATTTACAAGTACAAGCTTTTTTTACTTGATATATTTCTATATTAGGTATGCTACTATTCCAATTACTGATGATGCTACCATCAATAACAATAGAAAAATTCCTACTATACGCATCTTTAAACTCGTTTTTCTTTTTTTCTTTTTACTCATTTATTAACACCTCATTATAATTATATCTAAAAATATGAATAAAAACAATAACTTTGAATATAATTTTATAGGTGAACTTATGATTAATAAAATTAATAATATTAAAAGTATTGTACTACCAAATAAAAAAATAAATTTCTTTGCAATATGTCTTATTATATTAGGAGTAATTATTGGATCTGTTTTTTCTAACATCGTAGGTTTAAATGATAAAAATTTAATAATAGATAAAATAGAATTGTTTATTGATAATATTGATAATAATAATTTAAATAGTATATTATCATTTAAAAATAGTATATCTATTAATTTAATATATATAATTATTATTTGGGTTTTTGGAATGACTTTGATTGGGATTCCTTTTTGTATATTTCTTTTATTTTTTAAATCATTTGTTTTAGGATTTTCAATATCAGCATTTATTTTAACATATGGTTATAAAGGTATAATTTTGGGAATATTATATCTACTATTTGGACAACTTATTAATATTTTTGTCTTAATGATAATAACTATTTATGGAATAATGTTCTCCTTTAAGTTAATTAAATTAATTTTTAAAAATAATAATTCAAATATAATAGCTAAATTTTTAAAAAATTATTGCCTTATATTGGTAATTACCATTCTATTTAGTATTTTATCTTCTGTTTTAGAAACCTTTTTGCTTCCAGCATTAATAAAATTGATTATAAAATTGTTTGTATAGCATACTTAATAAATTAATGGTTATTAAGTTTTCTTTTGGTTAAAATTATGTTATACTGTTAAGAAATTTATGGGATATTTAAAGGGTAAAAGTGCGTTAATGATATTTGAAAATCATGCAAATCTAAAATATAAATATGGGCAGAAAACATTTTGGGCAAGAGGATATTATGTCAGCACAGTTAGATTAAATAAAAACGTTATTAAGAAATATATAAGAGAGCAGGAAATTGAAGATATGTTACAAAATAAAAGAAGTGTAAAGGAATATGAAGACCCTTTTAAGGGTTGTTAGGGTGACAAAGGCGATTGGCAAATTAAAAGGCCCTCATGTGAGGGCAGCCAGTAATATCCCCTTATAGGGGTAGTTAAAAACCACTAGTTATACTAGTGGATTTTTATTATCTAGTATTATAAATTAAGTATCTATCGTCACCAGAAAATAATGGATTTAATGCTCCATATACATTATTAAATGTATCCATAAATTCTCCATACACATTACCACGTCCATAATTCAAATAGTCTGTATTAACGATTATGAAATTATAAGCTATAAAAAAATGAAAAAAATTTTCAACACTAATTTATAAAGTTATACGTACGCATTTTTTTAAAGCAAAAAAATCTCTCTAAACCCTTATATTTTAAGGGCTTGAGAGATTTTGCTTTTTTACAACTGTCAAAGTCAGGATTATATACAAAAAAAGTAGTATGGTCAATAATTATCTATATTTTTTTTAAAAAAAATGATATAATTAATTTGAAAAAAATACGAAAGGAGGTGACCTCTTTTGAGAAAAAAAATAATTTTATTTTTATTAATTACATTTTTAATTTGTTCAATTGTGTATATAGTTTTTTTACAGAAAAAAAATTCAAATTGCAATACTTATAATAAAAATATTGAATCAGTAACTGATAAAAATGTAGTATCTAAGGAAAAAGAATACGATTGCACCTTTACGCAAACCTATCGTGTAGTAAATTTATTAGATGGTTATATAGCAGAAGTTCCCGAACTATCCTACGTAATACTAGATAAATTTCTTACTCATCAAGCGATTTCGCATATTATTCCAATGAACCAAAAAAATAAATTAGAAAGTGGAAAATATTACGAGTTCACATATCAATTAAAAGGAAAGGGTTATATAGAAAACATGAATGATATTTATCAGCAAATTTCCTCAACAGAACTTTATAATCAATCAGATGAAAAAACAAAAAAAGAAATATATAAAGACAAGAAAATGTTCGTTTATTTAACTATCAATGAAACAACCAAAACAGGTGTTGAACAAATAAACGAAGATATATGTGGGTAAAGTTATTATTGCTATAAGAAAAGGACTAGCACTCGCTGAGACTGCTGAAAAAGTAGTCTTTTTCTTGTGCGACATGCATGTGTTAAAACTAGGGCATGAAAGTTGCCTGTGGGCTTGGTAGTAGGAACCACTAGCCAAAGACAAGGGTGTCTATCGTGAGGTAGAATCTGGAGGAAGTCGGAGGCAAAGTCTTGGCTCGACGAATAGAAATCACATATAAGGCTCTATAAACTGGACGAGGTTGCAAGATAAACTGAAGTCCAATACTACACGAGGTTTATAGGATAAATGTGGAGAGTAGATGAGATGAAAGTGTTAACACTTACCGTGTGAGGTCTTGATGGTATGCTATCTATTATATGATTATAAGATACAATAGAAAAGTAACCTATACAGAGATGTATAGCTGAACATCAAGAAGTCAGTTCTTGTCATAGTAGCAAGGAAGTATAGGAAACTATATGGAGTGAAGGACGAGACGTTAAATATATCTGTTATTGAAAAATGAGAAATATTATGTAAGACCAAACCAACTATGAAGAATAGTCCTAACTCATGAAAGTATGTTGGAAACAGAGGATAATGAGAAGCGGGTTAGTAATATTCTACGTGAAGTAAGAGCAAAGATAATATTTAACGAACCGCTGTATATGAGAACCGTACGTACAGTGGTGTGAGAGGACGGCAGTTAGTCACTGCCTTCTACTCGATTACTTTGGAGGGAGGTGGTGCGATAATAACTTCAAATTAAAGTTTGAAGCCCACTACAAAAAAAGAAGTCAATCATCTGGAGGCTGCTGAAAAAGTAGTCTTTTTCTTTACACTTAAGTTTTTGAAATTTTAAAATCCCAATTTTTAGTTATATACATATCAAAAGTAGGGTGGAATATGTATAATATACCTGATTTTAACTATCAAAGTGGAAAATAAAAAAACTAAGATTTTTAATTTTAAAAATTTTCTTAGTTTTTCAGCAGTCTCAATCATCTGACTCCTTTTTTGTATCAAATAGCAAAGTAATAGGAATATCCAAAGCCTTTGATATTATATGAACACTCTCAATAGTGAAACCACCTCTACGGTTTGGCGATTCGATCCTTCTAATATACTCATGAGTATAGCCAGTTCTATCAGCAAGGTCTTGTTGTGTAATACCCGTAGCCTCTCTGTACTTTTTAATATTACCTGCAACAACATCATAAATATTACGATTTTTATAATGTTTACGTCCCATAAAATATCACCTCGTTGTGATGTTAACTCTTGTTTGGAATTATTACAAGTTATTTCAAAAAATAAAGATTAGTGTTATAATATAAATAGAAAGACAAATAGTAATTTGTATGGAGAAAATGATGAAAGAAAAAGTATATGATTTTTTAAGAACAATCCCAAAAGGTAAAGTAGTAACTTATGGTCAAATAGCAGAATATTTGGGAAATAAAAAAATGGCAAGAGTTGTTGGCAACATTCTTCATAATAATCCAGATGAAGATAAATATCCATGCTATAAAGTTGTTGATAGTAAAGGAAATTTATCAAAACAATTTGCTTTTGGAGGCATAGAAAAACAAAAGGAAAAGTTGGAGAAGGATGGGATAGTTGTTATCAATTATAAAGTTAATTTAGATGAATATAAAATGTTATAAATTACAATTTAACAAGCAGATCTATAATTAGATTTACTTTTTTCATGATATAATTAAAGAGAAAGACAAATAGTAATTTGTTGAAAGGAAGGTATTTATGAAAAGAACAATTTTAACTATTGTATTATGTGGGGTTATGTTTTTGGGAATCACAGGATGCGGAAATTCAAAAAATGAGTTTGATGTAGGTAACAAATCTGATATTCAGATTTCACAAAGTGATATTTCATTATCAGTAAAAGATGGTACATTGAAAAATACAGGTGTTACATTAATCTTAAAAAATGATAGTAATAAACTACTTCGTTATGATGAAGTTTATAAAATAGAAATCAAACAAAATAATGAATGGCATAAAATAAATGTTGAATTATATTTCAACGAACCACTTTGGGAAGTAGAACAAAACAAATCACAAGAACTTGAATTGAAATGGGAAGATAGCTATGGTAGATTAGCAAAAGGAGAATATAGAATAATCAAAGAAGTTTATTTTGAAAATGAATCAGAACAAAAATTTTATATATCAGCAGAGTTTACTATTGAATAATAAATTACAATTTGACAGTTAGAATAAAAATAGAAGTAAAGATGCGATAAACATCAATGCTTCTTTTATAATGTTTTTTCACTTCTTCCCCCAATTTCTAAAGTTTGCCTAATTTTTTCAACCCATTTTTCTTTGTTCTTTTGTGTATTCATAAAAATTCCCTCTTTCTAATTAACTTCACGAAAAAGGGTTTACAAGAATTACTTTTAATGATATTATTTATTTAGATGTAATTCTTAACCTTCTTGCCGGTCGGTTAATTGTTATCTATGATAACATAGAATTACATCTTTTTACTATTAAATTTTCGAAAAGAGATGACTTTTCGTTAGAAATTTGGTACACTTTATATGGTGATTTGCATGAAAACAGTTGTTATTGGCATGTCAGGTGGAGTAGATTCATCTGTTGCTGCTATATTATTAAAAAAGGCTGGATATAATGTTATTGGATTATTTATGCGCAATTGGGATAGTGAAGTAAATAACGATTTTTTAGGTAATCCTAATTTAAAAAATAATATATGTCCTCAAGAACAAGACTATAATGATGCTTTAAGCGTATGTGAAAAATTAGGAATCCCATTACATCGAGTTGATTTTGTAAAAGAATATTGGGATAATGTTTTTACTTATTTTTTGGATGAACTAAAAAAAGGAAGAACCCCTAATCCTGATGTAATGTGTAATAGATATATTAAATTTGATTTGTTTTATAAAAAGGCAATTGAACTAGGAGCTGATTATATTGCAACGGGACATTATGCCAAAATAGTAGATGGACAATTATATAAAGCTAAAGATAAAAATAAAGATCAAAGTTATTTTTTAGCATATGTTAATAAGGAAATTTTCAAAAAAGTATTATTTCCTTTGGAAGATATTGAAAAGCAAGAGGTAAGAAAAATTGCCAAACAATATGATATAATTACTGCCAAAAAGAAAGATTCTACAGGTATATGTTTTATTGGGGAAAGAAATTTTACTGAATTTTTAAAAAATTATCTCCCTAATCAAAACGGGAAAATTGTTAATATTGAAACCGGAGAAGTGCTTGGTGAACATTGTGGATTGATGTATTATACAATAGGGCAGAGAAGAGGTTTAAATTTAGGCAATTTTCACGATAAATTTAGTGGAAAAGTTTTTGTTGTAAAGAAAGACTTAGCAAATAATATTTTATATGTGGCTTTAGGAGATGAAAATAAATATTTGTATTCAAATAGGGCAATTATTAAGAATTTTAATTTTTTAGTTGATAAGTTACCAATAAAATGCAGTTGTAAATTTAGATATCGTCAACAAGATATTGCATGTCAAGTAAATATACTAGATAATAATGATATTGAATTAAAATATGACAATGCCAAGGCAGTAACTGAAGGTCAATTCTGTGTATTATACCAAGATGATTTATGCTTAGGTGGCGGTATAATTGAACATGTATATAGTGACAGGTGATAAGACTATATTTATAGTTAATGCCTTGACACAATACATGTAAAATGATAAAATTGTATATATGGAGGATTCTATATGAATACAGTAGAAAAAATAAATGTAATATTAAAAGAGGCAAATATTTCTAAGGTAAATTTAGCAAAATATTTAGGAGTATCTAGACAAATGGTATATAACTATTTAGATGGAGAGGATCTATCAAAATTGTCAAATGATAAATCCCAAGCTTTATTTGCTTTATTAAATGTAAAAAACGAAGATGAATTAAAAAACATTGAGTTGACAAAAGAATATATTCAAGAAGTAGGAAATAAGTTATTCAATTCAAAGAAAAATGTTGTTAAAAAAAATGAAATTATTGAACTATCAGGATTACGACCAGAAGAACAGACAGTTATCAATGATATTGTTTTTATATTAAAAGAAATATTAAATGAAGACAAAACAAAAAATAGCTTAATTCTATTAAATTACTTTTATCATTTTATTCAGGCAACTTTAAAAACAAAAGAAGCAAAATATATTTTAGCCTATTTTTCAAAATCTTTAGGTTTTACAACACCTACTGTTTATGAATTTGAAGAAGATCAACAATTTGTTTTTGAAAGTATAATGTATTCTGCTATGACTCTATATAATAATGGAGGAGCCTCTAGGACTAAACTTGCCGAATCTCATCGACGTTGGGAAAATGAATTGTCAAAGAAAAATGAAGAAAAATTAAGTCGTACTCAAGAGTTAAATACAGCTAAAGTATTAGCCCTAAAAGAACTTGGCTATACAGAAATAAACGAACATAATGCTAGTGAAGTTTTCGATAAAATTGCTGAAATTCAATCAAGAGGTATATATAATTAATTATATAAGAAAATAATATATTTTCTTCTTTTTTTATACTTTATAATAAGTTCCTATAATATATATTATGTTAACTTCTGTTTAAAATTAAAATATAATTATATATTATTTTTTCTATTTATACTATCTTGCTCATATGTATACATGTATATTTAATTAATCAGTAATTATTAATTTAAAATTTATATTTTTAAATTTATATTTTTAATTTTTATAATAATTTGTATTAAAATTATATACTTATCTTAATTACCAAATTATAAATGCAAATTATGATTTTGAAAATTGCATCGAAATTATATATTGTGTATAATTGCTAATCTATAATGCAAATTTAATAGTATATATTTTTTAGATTTGTTCAAGATATATTTGTATAGGAGGATAAATATATATGAAGAAACAAACCATAAAGTGTGATGTTAAAAATTGTAAATTTAATGATAATAAAGAATATTTATGTTGTTTAGAGAATATTGATATTACATGTTGCTGTAATAGTGATAAATGTGATGAAAAAGAAAGTACAATATGTAATTCTTTCGAGAAAAAAGAATAGGGAAGATAAAAATTATTGTGTATCCCCTATTCTTTTTTATTAATTAAGAATTTTTTTATTTTTTAGATCATATCTATATTCTATATATTTTGCTTCTTCTGTGTATACGTTAAAATACAAGATATCATCTTTTACGTATAAATTTAAGCTATCCCTCTCCTTCTCTTCCATATATTCATAATAAGTAGGAATAGTCATTAATAAAGTACTTTTTAAATTCGTATCAAGAATATCTATTTTTTTACTATTAATTGTAAGTAAAATTTCATCATATACAAATACATATTTATATTCAGTATTATTTATGCTTTTGTTAGTATCAAATGAAGCTATATAATAATTATTGTTATCTTTATATAAATATAAATTATTATTTATTAATTGTGCATAATCGTATGCTACATTTAAATTAGTGGATGTCTCTATATTTTTTATCTGATATTTATTGTTTTCATCAATATATACAAGGTAATTACCTTGATAATCAGTTATTTTATTATATTCTGGTTTAATAATTATTTTACTTGTATTATCTATTATTCCTTGCATATTATTCATATCTGTAAAAATATAATAATTATTATTTAAATATTGGTAATCAATATAAGTATCATTAACTATCTGATCTTCTTTATAATCATAAAGCCAAGTTTTATTATTATTTGTTAGTATCAGTATATTATTATTAATATCTTTTATATAAGGGCATAAATCATCTTCACAAACGATTTTACTGTAATAACTATCTGGTTTTATTGTACTTGTACATAAATAATTATTGCAGTTATAAAAATATAAATATTGATTTAAATCTTTATTTTCCCATTTTACTTTATACTTAATAATTAAATATAATATTAAGATTAAGATTCCATATAGTCCAACTATCCAAATGATTCTCCATAAATTATTCTTTTTCATACACTACCCTACTCCTTTTGGTAACTTTTTTAGTAATAAAATCATATATTTCTTCAAAAAAATCTGTCATATATATATCAGCGATAGTTAATAATACTATTAAAATTATAGAGATAAATTTAATATTATTAACTAAGAAAAATTTATTAAATATTATTAATAATGAATAGAATAATATTGTACAGATAAGTACTAATGCTTTTCTAAAATTTGATAATGGCTTGCTGATATTATAGAGTAATCTTAAATTTAAGAATCCAGTAGTTGTTACGACAATAACTCTAAAATATTCAAAATCTATATTAAATATATAGGCAACCATAACTAGAAAAAAGATATTAATAAATACACATATTCCACTAGGAAGTGCATTTCTAAATACTTTGATTAGAAATCCTTTTTTTACTTTTTTATAATTTGGTTCAATTGCCAAGAAAAATGACGGTAAGCCAACACATATTGCACTTATTAGGCTTAATTGAACTGGATAAAAAGGATATTCATGACTTAAAAAGATGCATAAAATAGATATCAAGAAAGAGTAAGTTGTTTTGATTAAATACATGCTGGCAACTCTTTCAATATTATTTACTACTCTTCTACCTTCATTGACAATACTAGGTAATATTGAAAAATCAGCATCAGTCAAGACAACTTCTGAAACGCTTTTAGCAGCACTTATATCACTAGCTAAAGCAATACCACAGTTAGCTTCTTTCAGTGCTAAAATATCATTTACGCCATCTCCTATATATCCTACAGTCATATTAGTTTTTAATGCCTTAACAATCTCTTTTTTTTGCTTAGGAGTTACTCTACCAAAAATTTTATAATTATTAACTATTTTAGTTAATTGATTAAAATCATTTGGTAATTTGTCTCCTGATATATATTTATCGTAATTTTCAATTTCTAATTGTTTTAATAGATTTGAAACTGTTACTGGATTATCTCCAGATATAATTTTTATATCAACATCTTGCTTTTTAAAATACTCTAAAGTTTCTTTAGCATTTTTTCTAATATTATCTTTTAAAATAATAAATGCTAGTATTTGATTATTATCTTTATCAAATTCAGAATCACATCTAGCTAGGGTTATTATACGATACCCTTTTTCAATATATGATGTAATATCAGGGTAATCAATAATTTTTTTATTTGTAATAAATTCAAATGCTCCTATTACATAAGTTTCATCTTTAAATTGAGTTAATGAATACTTCCTTACTGATGAAAAAGGAATCTTATTTATTACTTTTAATGGCTTTTTTATCTTAAAATAATTATTAAGTGCTTTATCAGTAGCATTTATCTTTTCTTGAGTAATATTTCCAATAATATTATCTATTTTTTCCTTTTCTTCATTTATATAAATTGCATCAATTACTTTCATGCTTCCATCAGTAATCGTACCAGTTTTATCAAGACACAATACATCAACGCACGCTAATAATTCAATTCCAGATAATTTTTGAATAATAACTTTTTTAGAAGCCATTTTAATTACTCCGACCGTAAGAGATATCGATGTTAATAAAACTAATCCTTCAGGTATCATCCCAATAATACCAGCGACTGATGATAATATTGATTCTTGATATGTTTGATTGCTATAAAAAAATTGAGTGATAAAAAGCAAAATCCCGATAGGAACAATTAAAATAGTAACAACTTTTAGTATGGTGTTTATATTTTTCATTAAATATGATGTATTGTTATTTTCTTTACTTGCTTCTTTAATTAAATTATTTGTATATGTATCTCTATTTATAGAGGTAACTTTTGCATATCCAGTGCCAGATACAATAATGGTACCTGAAATTAAAAGATCATCTTCTTTTTTATTGATAGTATCACTTTCGCCGGTTATTATTGATTCATCTACTTCTAAATTTTCTGATTTTATTAATTTTGCATCTACTACTAAAGTATTACCAGCTTTAAGATATAATATGTCATCAATTAAGATTTCTGATGGCATAATTTCAACTTTTTTATTTTCTCTAATTACAATTACTTTATTAGCACTAACAATTTTTAAATTATCAATAATAATTTTTGCTTTTATTTCTTGATATATTCCAATTATAGTATTAAAGAATATAGCACCGACAAATGTTGCATTGGCAATTGAACCAGTAGTTAATACTAATATAAATAATACAAGATGAATCAAATTAAATAATGTAATGGTATTATTTAATACAATTTCTTTTATACTTCTAGAATTACGAATTTCTTCATTATTTATTAAGCCATTATTAATTCTATATTCAATTTCCTTTTGATTTAATCCTTCCATGTTTCCTTCTTTCAAAAAGGGGATCTAAATAGATCCCAACTAATTATCGGTAAAAATATCCGCCACCACTATATACAAGTGCTGGGAAACTAAATATTTCACGAGGATTAATTGAATAAGAATTAAAATTCCAAGCACTATTTCCTTCAGCAATACCGAAATGTAGATGAGTTCCTGTAGTACAATAATCATATCCTCCATTTTGAATTGCTGTACTATATCCACCAACATAACCAATAACAGTATCATCGGTTACTACTCTTCCTACATACATATCTTTTGCAACACTCAATAAATGCATATATACGGTTGTATAGCTTTTTCCATTTACATTATGAGAAATATATACTGAATTTCCACCGCAACTATAAAAAGCAATTCTGGAAATTACCCCATCAGCAGCAGCATATATGTTGGTTCCTTCATTAACGCAATCTAGATCAATTGCATGATGTCCTCCAGAAAAACCTGAATATTCACATGTTACACATCCTTTTGCTAAAGGATATTTCCATCCATAAGCATTAATTGATGCTGAACAAGTAGATATATCTTGATTTCTTGAACAGCCCATATCTTCATATACTTTTATAACTTTTTTTAAGTCTTTGATATCTTCTTCAATATCTACTCCTTCAGTTTTAAAACTTTCTAAACTATATGAAAGGGCATTTACTTTTTTAGTCAATTCTTGACGATTATTTTCAAGTTTAACATTATTTGCAGATAATTCTTCTTCTTTTTCATTAAGTTCTATAATTAAATCTTCTAATTCATCAATTAAATCCGAATTATAATTTGTCAATTGTTTTACTACTTCATAACGATATATAAAATCAGTATAATTCTCAGCATCAAATAAATACTCTAAATAAATATTTCCACCATTTGATACTTGCAAAAATTGAAGCAGTCCATCAGTTTCTACTTTTTTATCTTTAATTTTAACTTTACTATTTTCGATATCAATTTCTGCTTGTTTAATTTCTTCTCTTGTAGCTTCAATTGTCTCAGATATATTATATATTTCATTATTTAAATTTTTTATTTGTTCTTCAGTTAAATTTTTATTATTTAAGTTATTATTATATTTTACTTGTAAATCTGCTAATTGATCATACATATCTTGAAGTGTTTTAGCTTTTGCATGCATAGGGATTAATAAGCCAATTACAAATATTACTATTAAGTAAAATCTTCTTTTCATTTTCTGACCACCCTACAATAATTATATATTAATTTAGTAGTTAAAGTCAATAAATACTGTATAATCAATAATAAAATTTTAATTATGTCAATGTTGTTTTAATCTCCTTTTTTTAAAATCTATTCCTTTATTGAAATAAAGACTTTGAACATTGCTTATTCTTCTACTTAAAAAATTTGTATTTTTATAATATCTATTTCGATATATTACTTTATCTCTTTCTTCTGTAAATAAAATATTTAATAATAATTCTAATTTTTCTTCTTCAGTAATATTTTTTCTTAATAATGCTAAATCACTATTTCTTTTATCATTTTCATCTAAATATGGAATTTTACATGATACTTGAATCAAATGAACAAATAATTTAATATTACAAAACAATTCATAAAAATTAATTTCACCATTAGGTATTCTAAATTCAATTGTTCTAATATTTGTATTAATATTTAATCCTTTATATCTTTCAAAATTGATTTTTTTAAGTTTTTCTAGTAATATTTCTATATCTTGCCCAACATTTTCAAAATCTTTTTTTCTAATTGCTAATTCATATATTTTTTTAATTTTACTAGCATATATTTTTACTTGTCTTCTAGGCTTGCTTCCTTCTTTATTTGAAATTAAATAGAATATATTTTCACAATTGCAGTATATATATAATAAAGTAAATATTTGTTCAACATTATTTATACAATCTATTCCAATATGGATATGCCCGCCACAGCTATTACTGGTATAAAAGCCACATGTTTTTAATATATTACAAATCGTATTTAGTTTTTGCATGTCTTCGTGTGTATAATTTAATTTAGGAGATATTATTTCAAAGCCATTAGATAAAGTACTTTCTTCTTTTACTCTAAATTCTTCTAATACGGTATCAATATTACTATATAAATCAATACTATCATTTAATACTTCCAATTCAATCCCAATTGTTATATCAGGAAATCCATTTTCATGGTTTATTGATGGTGCTATACTACTATTTTTAATTATCATACTTTTGTATGGTTCAAAATTTGATAGAATAAATATTTTGTAGTATTGGTGATCTATTAATTTTATTAATTTAATTTTAATTTTTAAATCAGCTACCAAATTAATTATTTCAATTTTATACTTTAAAGAGTTACTACGATTAAAGTAAAATAATATGTTTTCATATTTTTTTAAAGATGCAATAATATCTGTTTGAAATGTTAAATACTTTTTATCATCAATAAACTTTAATTTGTTTTTATCTTCATCTAAAGACTTTATTAATTCTAATTGTTCTTTCATGTTAAATAAATATAATAATTTAATCTTAATAGTATCATTTAATCTTTTTATAATTTCAAATAAATTATCTTTCCCTATATCATTTAAATTAGTAAGCAAAATATCTAAAATAACTGCATCAGTTTTTATTTCCTTAATCATAATTGTAAGATTATTTAAATTAATTGTTTTTATATTTTTAGTAATATAGTCTTTAACTTCTAAATCATTCATAACTTTCCCCTTTGGTGGAATATATTATAGTTTTGTTATATTTTTTTGTCAAATAAAAACTATGAATTTTCATAGTTTTCATCCCATTTACATAAAATATCCTCGTCAATTATACTTGCATCAAAGCGATAATGTTTGGTTACTTTACCTCTTTTTAAATAATCTTCTTCTCTAATTGGTTGTCCACCATTATGTAATATATAACTAATTCCTTCTTTATTGCGGTAATTTGATACTATACCTATATGGCTGTTATTTCCAAATATTACTATATCGCCAGGCATCCACTCTTCAATTTCATAAATATCATTGGTCAAAGTAATTGCATATTTATCAAAAAATACTCGCAAATTTTTAACTCTTCTAAAATCGATATTTTTATCTATAGTGGTTATTCCATAATCTTGCTTGTTATTTAATATATCTTTATCAATCATGTCTTTAAGAGAATATCCAGCTTCTCTGAATGCTCTCCATACTAAATCAGTACATACCCCTTCATTTTCTTTAGGGTACCCTCCATCATAATAAACTGATTTATACTTTGGCTTATTATAAGCATCCTTTTTAGCACCATATAGAATGTCAGTATAATCATCTATCCCATTATTGTTATAATCAATTATACTTTTAATTTCTTCTATACCAAAATCAACACTTGTATATTTTTTCTTAGGAATGATATTAAAATAATCTAATATTAAAAATACTAATAAAATTGAAAAAAAGATGCTTATAAGTAATATTATATTTTTCTTTTTCATGATATTATTTATATAACAAAACAAATTAGATACATACAAATCTAATTTGTTTTAAGTTTATTTAAAAATCTTGCCTATCTCTTATAAATGGAGGAATATCTAATTCATTATCGCTATAGTCGTCATCTTTATACATATCTTCTCTCTTAGTAGAATTAAAGCTATGGTATAATGGTTCACTTGGTTCTTCAAATCCGGTTGCAATTACCGTTACAATAACTTCATCAGTTAAATTTTCATTAATAACAGCACCAAATATAGTATTAATATCTGTATTAGCAGCGGTTCTAATGACTTCAGCTGCTTCTTCAACTTCAAATAGTGTTAAAGAACTACCACCAGTTACATTAATTATTGCATCTGTTGCACCGTTAATAGATGTTTCAAGTAATGGTGAAGAAACGGCTTGTTTTGCAGCTTCAACGGCACGATTCTCTCCAGAACCAACACCAATACCAATAAGAGCATTTCCACGGTCTTTCATAACAGCTTTAACATCAGCGAAATCTAGATTAACTAAACCTGTTATAGCTATTAGATCAGAAATAGATTGAACTCCTCTATGAAGAACGTTATCAACTTCTCTAAATGCTTCTAACATAGGAGTAGTTTTATCAATTAATTCTCTTAATCTATCATTTGGTATAACAATTAAAGTATCAACATGTTTTTTTAGCTCGTCTAATCCAGCAATGGCTTGCTCCATTCTTTTCTTACCTTCAAAGCTAAATGGTTTGGTAACTATTCCAACTGTTAATGCACCCAAATCTTGAGCTATTTCTGCTACTATAGGAGATGCGCCAGTACCTGTTCCACCACCCATTCCACAAGTAACAAAAACCATGTCTGCTCCTTTTAGAGCTTCTTCAATTTCTTCTTTTGATTCTAGTGCAGCTTCTTTTCCAATAGCGGGATTAGCACCTGCACCTAAACCATCTGTAAGGTCACTACCTAATTGTAATTTTGTTGGTGCTAATGAATCATTTAAAACCTGCAAATCAGTATTGGCAACGATAAAATCGACGCCTTTAAGTCCCGAATCAATCATTCGATTAACGGCATTACATCCGCCACCTCCAATACCCACTACTTTTATTTTTGCTAATTGATTCATTTCTAACCCAAACATATTATTCATTATTTTTCCTCCTTATTTCTAATAAAGCCTTTTAACATTTTAGCAACAACCGCTTTTTCTTTTCTTTTTTTATCATCTGGAGTTAATAACAAGCGCTCATCTTCTTGGCTTATCATAGAATATTCTTTCCCCCTAACGACCATTTTATGATGAAAATATTTTATCATTCCTAGTGCCGTTGTATATTTATTATCTCTAACTCCTATTTCGTCCATTAAGTATATTATAACATCTTTTCCTAAAATTTCATATACTAAATTTTTAAAAGATTTAATTTCTGTAAGTCCTCCGGTAATTATAATATATTCGATATTTTTTTTAGTAAGTAGAGTAATTTGCTTTTTAGCATAATTTAATATTTCAGTCATCCGACTCATTACCACTTCAGTAACTTCTAATTGATTTAATTTAACTACTTCGCCAATATTATTTGTTAAATCATATGTATCATTTAAATTAGTAAATCTTTTGTGGCAAGTGGCAAATTTTTCTTTAATTTTTCTAGCATCAATTATATTTGTACCAAAGACATAAGCAATATCTTTTTCAATATTAATACCACCAAGCTGAATAGTTTCTGTATTCATTAATTTTCCATTATTGATAATCGAAACATTGGTAATTTCATGGCCTAAATTGATAATTGCCCCAACTTTATGATCAGTGTTTTTATTTCCAACTTGATAATAATCACTAAGACCAGATAGTGTTATATCTACTACCTCTAGGGAAGCACCTTCGATGACACTAATAACTGAATATATATTTTTTTTAGGGACAGTTATCATAATTGCTTTTATTGTTAATTCATTACCTTCCATTCCATATGGAAATTCATTTCCTTCTTTATCATCAATAATAAAATCTAGAGGCAATACAGTTACTAACTCATATTCACGGTCTATTTTTCCATATACAGAATCTTTTATGACTTTATTTATATCATCAGTTGTAACTATACCATTAATTTTTGTTTTCCCTGTTACATACATAAATTTTACATTATAATCAGGAACATTAACAATAACTTTTTTAATCTCGATTCCTAAATCTTCATTTACTTTTTTTATACCATCTTTAATAGTATTAACAGCTAAATTAGAATCAACTATTAATCCCTTTCTAATACCTTTCGATTTAATAGCATAAGAAGATAACACATAAATTTTACCATCTTTCTCTTCTCCAACTAAAAATTTAACAGTATCAGATCCAATATCAATACTTGTATATATTTTTTTCATGATATCGACTCTCCCTAAAATGATACATTTCAATTATACACAAAAAAACTATCAAAATCAACAAAATATTATCATTTTCTCCATTTATAACAAAAAATGATATATCGCATTAATATATCATTTATGCATTTTATTCATTCACTTTTTTTATTTCTCTTTTTTGCTTATATGTAATATTTTTCATTTCCGTATTAATAGCCATATTCTGAATAACTTTCTTTATTATCTTATCAATTTCACTATCTTTAGTATAATCAGCTAAGGCAAGATAATTAATTCTTTCTTCTTTTAATAGATTTTGGGCAGTTTTTATTGTTTTATCAGTATATACAGCAATGCTTACTCCACCACCCTCTTTTGTCAACTTCATACAAGGAACATCAGTATATCCATCACCTATATATATCATATTTGCAGTAGATATTCTTCTTGCATTATCAATCATTTTTCTATTTAGACTAGTATCATCTGATATATCTAATACTCCCTTATTTATTCGACTTAAAAATTGTGTTTTATTAGTATAATTAACTGCTAATTTAGGCCATATAGCATTTCCATCTTCATTATAGAAAAATTCAGATGCATATATTTGTTTAAAATATTTTCCTATTTTTGTTCCTTCAATAATTTCTTTTAGCCCTGAAGAAATAATATAATGTTCAACTTTCATACCAACACTTTCACCATATTCATTTACTCTTTCAAACCATTCTTCCAAGCCATCAAATAATTCAATATTTTTCCCCATATCATTTAAATATTTTCTTTTTAAACTGCGATTATTAGAAACCATTTTTTTAAACATTAAATACATATAAGTTAAGACCTGATCCATTTTATTTTCTTTTCTTATTTCATCAGCTTCCTTCCAAAATTCAGAAGCATTTATTCCTAAATTAGGAATAAATGTATATTCTTGCATATCTTTAGCACATAAAGTTTTATCAAAATCGTACATAATAGCAATTATATTTTTTCTCATATTTTACTCCTTTAATTAACTTCCTTTAATTCATCTTCTATAATAGAATATAAATATATTTTTACTTTCTTATTACTTATTTTTTCAATATATTGTTTGTATCCATTTAATTGTTTAATATATTCTATATCATTAATATTTTTAAGTTTATAATCAATAATGTTAATATAATTATCATACTCTAACATTAAATCAATTATTCCATGATAAGAAATATTATTTTCAGTATATTTAAATTCATATTCTCTATATTCATGTATATAATCTTTAGATATCTTTGTAAATAATTTATTTATTATTTTATTATTGTTTCCATGTAAATCAGCATATTCTAATGCAGCATGAACTTTTTCCCCATATTTCATCGAAGCGATGCTATCTTTATCTAAAAGATAATAATTTTCTTTTGAAAAATGATTTTCATTTAGTTTTTGATAAGTTATATTAATTTCTTTTTTTATAATATCATAACCAGTACTATTCTTATTTATTGTTTTTAATTTTATGTCATCATATTCATGAGTATAATTGGCTTCTTTAAAGACAAAATATTTTTCTAAAATAGCTAATGAATTTATAATATCTAGAAATGTTCGATATTTTAATCTTTTAGATACATCTACTAAATGACTACTTTTATCTATGATTTGATCTTGTTTCATCGGGCAGATAATTATCATTTTCTCTCTACATCTAGTTAAGGCAACATAAAACAATCTAATTTTTTCAGAAATTTCAGCTTTATAAAAATCATCTTTATAGATATCTTTTAATATAGTATCTTTAAGAGTATCACAATAATAAGGTATAACTATTCCTAACTTATCATTAAATAATATACTTTCATTTAGCTCTTTAATTGTAAATTTATTTTCCATTCCCGTAAAATAACATAAACTAAATTCTAAGCCTTTTGATTTATGGATATTCATAATTTTTACAGCATCTTGATTACCTGTATTTACTAGATATTTAACGGATAGTCCTTTATTATCTACTTCATCTAAATAATTTATAAACTCATCTATGCTATATCCTAAACCACTTAAATTGTTTGCTATGTCAATTAAATTACTAATTCTTATAATATCTTCTGAAATATTATATAAGTTAGTAAGTTTTTCATATATATTAAATTTAATTAAAATATTATTAATAATATTTACTAAGGGTTCAGATAAGTCTATCTCTTGGCACATTTTAATTATATTATCATTTAGTATTTTATTACTTACTATAGTTTTATATATTTTATCATCATCATATTCAAATATAAATGATCTAGCTACTGAAGTATATAAATATTTAAAATGATTATCATATTCTTTTTTTCCTACTCGACTAACGAGAGCAATTAAATTTTTAATAGTTAATATAACTTTATTATTAGTAAGTTCTTGATCCATATATATTACTGAAGGAATATTATGGTATTCTAAAATCTTTTTATATTTTTCTAGATATTTATTTCGATCAGTAATTATACATATATCTGAATATTTAAGATCACGCATTTTTTTAGTATCCTTATCATATATTTGATACTTTTTAGCTATTTTATCTTTGATATCTTCACTAACAATAAATAATTCTTTTTCATAATCATCAAATTCTTGATATTCATCTATATCATAACAAAATATTTCCAAATAATTATTTTGATTTACTTTTTCCCTGTTATAATCTTCATTTCCAAATATCATATTATGTTCTTCTAAATACTTAGCATTACCTAATTCATCATCCATAATTAAATTAAATATTTCATTAATATTAAATAGTACCTCTTCCCTACTTCTAAAGTTTTTAAGTAAGTCGATCTTAATTCCCCCATTATTCATTCCATACTGATTATATTTTTTTTGAAAAATATATGGATTAGCATTTCTAAAACGATAGATTGATTGTTTAATATCTCCGACCATATATACATTGTTATTACTAATTAATTTAATAAATTCTTCTTGTATTGTAGAAGTATCTTGATACTCATCAATCATAATTTCATTAAAACTATGCATTACTTCATTTTGAATATTTTTATTATTTTTTACTATACTAATTGCCATATGAGCTATATCGTTAAATTCATATACATTATTTTTTTCTTTATATTTATTGGTAGCATCATCTAATTTTTTAATTATTTCTATTATTAATTTAGTATTTGAATAAGTACTTTTTATACTACTAATAATTTCTTCTTTATTTTGAAAACGAAGAAGCTCTTTTATTTTTTCAATATTTTCTTTTAATTCATCTTTTATAGATAGGCCTAATTCATCTACATTAGTAAATCTTATAACAGTCATATTATTAAATAATACTAGTTCATCGTAAGTTTTTCCATTAAATAATGGTTTTAAATAACTAGTGAGTTTTTCAGATAAACTATCACTAATATAATTTTGTAATTCATTAAATAAATTTTTAATATCAATTATTTTTCTATTTATAATATCCATATAATTATCAAATTGTTTTTCAATAAAAGTATTATTTTGATATTTTTCAATATATGTATTTAAAAATAAATCTTTATCTACGACTAAATCTATTTTTGAAGATAAACTTATAATATCTTTTTTAAAATTTTGATCATCTTTTAAACAAAATTCACTTATCATCTTATCAAATTTTTCATCACCATACATATTTTCTAATATTTCATCTAATCTTTGATATTTATATATAGTAATAATGTTTTTATCAATAATAGAAATATTTGGAGAAACATTTATTTCATATGAATATTTTTTTACTAAAGAAAGAGCAAAACTATCAAAGGTGGTAATATATGCTGAATCGAGAAGAACTAACTGTTCTTTTAAATTATTTTTTATTATAGAATCTCTAATTCTTTTTTTCATTTCATTAGCAGCTTCATTAGTAAAAGTTAAAACTAGTAATTTATTGACATCAACTCCGTTAGAAATTTTTCTTATTACTCTTTGAGTTAATACAGCAGTCTTCCCAGAACCAGCTCCGGCCGATACAATTATATTTGTTCCTTCAATATCTATAGCTTGTTGTTGTTCATATGTATTTGCCATTATTGATTCACCTCATTTAAAGCTATTTTAATATTGTCATAATTTTTTTTATCAACGTAACATATATCTTTAAATTGACAATATTCGCATCCCTTGTTGTATCCATTAATTACTTTGGGATTTATTGAAAATTCGTTCTTTTTAATATTATTAATTACACTTATAATTTTATCTTCAGTTTCTTTTTTAATATTCTCAATTTCATCATTAGATAAAACTTTTGAATGCTTTGAAAAACTACCATCTTTTAAAGTTTTCATTCCCTTTATTATTTTAGAATTTTCAAAATTGTTATCACCTATTTTTAAAATACTAGGATCACTATTTGAGTATCCTACTAGGCGATAATCTTTATCTTTAATATTTAATTTTTGTAGATAAAAGCCTACATATATGGGATTATTAAATTCTAATTTACTTGATAAATATAAATATATAGGTAATTGAATATCTAAACCTAATTTTAGATATTTTAAACTAATATCATCATTTCCAGTTTTATAGTCAATTAAGCTAATATAAGTTTTTTCATTATCTACATAATATAAGATTTTATCAATTATTCCAACAAATTTAACATTATTATCAAAATTAACTGATACCTTTTTCTCATACATAGCTTGATTAAACAAAGAATATTCTCTTTCTAAAATAACTTGATCTAGTAATTCTTTAACTGCTTCAATATATTTTTTAATAAAAAATTGTTCTTTTTTGGTAAATTGTTTATTTTTTAAATATTCATTAGCATATTTATAGACGTCTATTTCATTTCCTGAAAGACATTTTTCCATAATATAGTGAATAGTACTTCCAATAATTTTACTAAAATTTTCTTCATATATATCTAATTTTAGTACATCAGTTAGATAATATCTAAAAGCGCATTTATTATATAGTTGCATTTTTGAATAAGATAGTGTTAAGCTATCAAAAGTTCTATTTATTTTTGTATACTTATTAGAATAGGAATTATATTTAACTTCAAAATTATGATTTAAAATATCATAATCTTTACTGACATTTCCATATTTAATATAGTCATCAATTCTAGTCATTAATTTAATTTTATTATATTTTTCACTATAACTTATATGATAATCAATTTCCCCTTTTATAACATTAAACATCTCACATAGTGTAGATGGATAATATGTCCTTTTACTATCACTGTTTTTATAAGTAATTGTCAAATTTTTAATGTTGTAAATACTATCAATGATCCTATTTCTTAAATATTCATTCTTTTCACTTGTTGTATTTAATCCAACTACTTTAGCAATATCATCAGTTATATATTCTATATCCTTATAACTATTAGGAATTAAGCCATCATTAAATCCAGGCATAAATATATATTCATCATCTTCAGAAAAATAATCTATAAAATCAATTATTTCAATTCCATTATTATATTTACTTGCTAAAATATCATGATTTAATAATTTATATATAATTAACTCTTTATTATCATAAAATAAATATTTATTTACAATTTTTATAATTTCTTTACTAATTATATTATCTTTTGGTAATTTATTAAAAGCTGTATCTAAATCATATAATTCATAATTATTTATAAATTCTTTAGTAATTTCATATGAAGATAATTTTACTGTATAAGGAATATTAACTTTTAAATTATATAAAGAAAATATTCTTTCAATTGTATTATAATAACTTTTATCTATATTTGTTAATTTAATCTTTTGAATATTTACATTTTCTGATAACAATTTACATATTTTTATTGCGATGTATTCACATTCATCATCAATAGTATCAAATTCATATACATCATGTTCATATTTTTTGTATTGACGATTAATTATTTTTATTTTAAATTTTGAAAAGATATTCCTAAGATATTCATTTAACCCAATATCATATAATATTATTTGCTTATTTTTTAAATATTCTATAAATTGATCATTATATATTAATAATTTTTGATCATCTAAATCTTTTTTTATTTTATTTAAAAAAGTTAATTTATAATTTGAATAATTATCATTTTGAATAAAATATATATTTTTTAAATACATTTTAGCAATATCATATTTGACATGGTAATTATTAATTATATATAAAATGGCTCTTTCATCATATGAAAATAAATATTCTTTTAAAAACTCTTCAATACTCATCAATTTAATTGGTAATAACTTATTTAAATTTAATATTTTTTCTTTAAAACCATTTTGGCATATAATAATTGTTTCTTTTTTTATGTCATCCAAAAAATCCATTTTTTTACCTCACTCAATGCTATTTAAATATAACATTATTTAATTTATATGTCAATGTCATTCCAAACGTTTGTTTGTAGTAATTAAAAAAAGCATTTTCATGCTTTTAATTAAGAATTAGACTTTTTAGTTTTAATTTTTTTAACATTTTTATAAATATCCTTTTTATAAAAATTATATGTTGTTCTGATAACAATGGCTACTGGAAGTGAAAGAACAATTCCCCAAAAACCAGCAATTATACCTCCTGCTGAAACCGCAAATATTACTAATAATGGATGTAATGAATTAGTCTTTCCATATACTTTCGGGCCAATGACGTTACCATCTAAAGTTGGACATATTACACAGATTATAGCAGTTAAAATAAACATTTTTGTACTAATTACGGAAGATACTAATAAAGATATTACCGCTACTAAAAAACCACCAAACCAAGGAATAATTGCTGATAATCCAGATAATATTCCTAATATTAAATAGTTAGGATGACCAATAATTAAGAATGCTAATGTATATTCAATAATCTGAATAACAATATTAAGTCCCATTCCACTGATATATTTTGATAATTCTACATCTAATTTTTTTAAATAATTTCCTGTTCTTTTATCTTTAGTTTGATAATGTTTTTTAATTTTTTCTCTGATTTTATCCATATCAATAAGAAAATAGATAGCTGCACAAATAACAACAATTCCTGTAGTAATAACGCCAATTGAAGCATTTACGACAGAAATTGCGCCATTTGATATTGTACTTCCAATATTAGATATAATGTTTGTACTAAAATCAGTCAAAGATGATTGTAAAGAACCAAAGCTTATTTCATACTTACTAGAAATATCAGATAAGAAAACTGAAATATTACTAATAAATAATAATATTTGTTCATATAGTAATGGGATAGTTAGAAGAATAATTACTAATAAAGACCCTACTCCTAATATACATACTGTAAGTATGGCTAGCCATTTAGGACTTCCAGCATCGATTAATTTTTTTACTAATGGATATAAAACATATGCTAATGCAAATGATAATAAAAATGGAGCAACTATTTTAAATATATTTGAAACTATTCCTATCCAAAGCCCACTTATATAATAAAGAAGACATATAATTGCTACAATTATCAAAATATTTACAAGTTTATAATTTATTTTATCATTCATTTTATTCCCTCCTCTTTCATTATATCACAGCTTATATATATATAAAAGAATAAAAGATAATTTTTTAATTATCTTTTATTAACGTGTATTAAATTATCATATACTTCTTCTAGGGCTCTTCCAATAGTTTTTTTAGATTTATATTCATTAATTGGCTTTTGGTAGTAATTCGTTTTAAGCATCTCTTTACTTCTTCTTGAAACGATGTATACTAAAGCATATTTTGAATTTACTATTGTCAGTAGTTTATCTATTGAAGGATAAATCATAATATCACACTCCCTTATCTTAAATATATAATAAAATAATATTAAAATATTTACAAGTATCTTTACATTAATTTAACAAATAATTATTTTATAGCATTTTTTATAAAATTATGATATTATTTATATGGTGATAATATGGTAAGAAAAAGAAAAAAGAAATTTAGTACAAAGAAATTTTTAAGATTTTTTATTCCTTTAATAATAATTTTAACAATCTTTTTATATAAAGATGATATATATACTTTATATGTATATAAAACTACTTCTTATAGCGACGATACAATTAATGTAATAAAAGATAATAATCTAGATATTAATATTCTTAATAAAAAGTATTCTCAAACACTCGAAAATATTATCAATACTGAATATTTTGATGTAAAACATGTCGATGATTATCTTGAAATTAACTATTTAGATAGAGATAATTTTTCTTCGAATATAAGTAAACTTTTATCTTTGAATTATACTCCTAAAGAGATAAATATAATATATGATAAACTATCTGATGAATCTATTGATATTATTATTAATAATGATTATTTAAGTGATTTAATAGATATTATTAATCTATCATATTTTAAAGAAGATTTGTTAGAAAGATATATCGAATATATTTTAAAAAATGACTATGAAATAGAAACCGCTATTATTTATGTTAATATTGGACTAGATAAAGAGTATTATACTAATGTATCAGAAATTTCTGATCAGGATGATATTTTAGTATTAGTAAATAAATATCATAAATTATCTGAAAATTATGTTCCAGATGATTTAAAAACAATTTCTGCCAAGTACCAATGGGCAGGAAGAAGTAATACTTTAAGAAAAGAAGCAAGTGATGCTTTTGAAAAAATGTGTGAAGCTGCTACTAAAGATGATATTTATATATATGCTGGTTCTGGATATCGTTCATATGCTACCCAACTATATTTATATAATAATTATGTATTGCAAGATGGTTTTGATGCTGCTGAAACCTATTCTGCAAGAGCAAGCTATTCAGAACATCAAACTGGACTAGCTATGGATATTGCTAATAAAAATGGTTTTATTAGTGAAAGCGACAAAGAATATAAATGGTTAATTGATAATTCCTATAAATATGGTTTTATTTTAAGGTACCCTAAAGGTAAAGAGAATATTACCGGATACATGTATGAAGAGTGGCATTATCGATATGTTGGTATCGATGTAGCTAAAGAAGTTTATGAATCTGGTTTAACATATGATGAATATGTTGCAAAAAAGTAGTTGACAAATAGCTTATATTATTATAAAATTAATGATGTAAGCGTTATTTGGAGTAGTACTCAAGAGGCTGAAGAGGCGCCCCTGCTAAGGGTGTAGACTGGGAAACTGGTGCGAGAGTTCAAATCTCTCCTACTCCGCCATTATTTTTATATTCATATATAATTCTATCGAAACTCGAAAGAGTTTTTTATTTTTTGTTGACTTATTTAAAGTAATAAATTATAATCTTCTAGGAGGTAAGAAAATGAAAAAAATATTAACTTATGGATTGCTTTTTTTAGGAGGATTACTTTTAATTACAGGATGTGGTGAAAAAGAACTAGATCTTACAGTTAACGAGGTTATTGATAAAGTAATGGAAGGATTAGAAGATAATTCACCAATGGTTTCAAATACGGAAGTTACAAAAGAAAATATGGAATACTATCTAGGAACTGATACTATCGATATTGAAGAAGGTATTGCTTCTGAACCAGTCATGTCTTCTATTGCTCATTCTGTTGTTGTTATAAAAGTAGCTGATGGAACAGATATTAATGCTGTAAAAGATAAAATAAAAGAAAATGTAAATCCTCAAAAATGGGTTTGTGTTGAAGCTGAAAAAGTTATTGTTGAAAATAAAGGCAATATCATTATATTAATCATGTCAAATAATGATCTAGCAACAAAAATTCAAGAAAACTTTAATAATTTATAATTACCTTCTTTTATGAAGGTTTTTTTAGGAGGAAAATATGGTCTTTTCAAGTATTACTTTTATATATTATTTTTTACCTATCGTTATATTTTGTTACTTCATAGTACCTAAAAAATTTAAAAATTTTATATTACTTTTATGTAGTCTATTTTTTTATTTTTTTGGTGAAAAAGAATATATTGTTATTTTATTACTATCATGTTTAATTAATTTTTTTAGCGCTATTATAATTGATAAATTTCCAAAATGTAGAAAAATCTTTTTAATTCTAGCTATTTCTTTTAATTTAATATTACTAGGATATTTTAAATATACTAATTTTTTAATCGATAACATTAATAAAGTTTTTAATAGTAATATTAGTCTTTTAAATATAGTCTTGCCACTTGGTATTAGTTTTTTTACTTTTCAAACATTGAGCTATGTTATAGATGTTTATAATAATAAGGTTAAAGCTGATTATAACTTTATTAATTTTACATGTTATGTTGCCTTATTTCCGCAATTAGTAGCAGGACCGATTGTCAGGTATAGTGATATTTCCAGCGAATTGAGAGATAGAAAAGTAACTATAGACACTTTTTCAAGTGGTGTTAAAAGATTTATAATTGGTTTAACAAAAAAAGTTATAATTGCTAATAGTATCGGTGAAATGATAAATATATTAAATATTTTAGATAATCCAAGTGTTCTTTCTTATGTTATTGTTGCAATTGGTTTTACTTATCAAATCTATTTTGATTTTTCTGGATACTCTGATATGGCAATTGGTTTAGGTAGAATGTTTGGATTTCACTTTCCAGAAAATTTCAACTACCCTTTTATATCTAAAAATGTTACTGATTTTTGGCGAAGATGGCACATTTCTTTATCAAGTTTTTTTAAAGACTACATCTATATTCCACTTGGAGGAAACAAGAAAAATAATATTATAACAATAAGAAATATTTTAATAGTATGGCTGTTAACTGGATTATGGCACGGAGCAACTTGGAATTTTGTCTTATGGGGATTATTTTTTGGAATTATTTTAATTATTGAAAAATATTTATTAAAGAAATTTTTAAATAAACATGTTATTTTTAGTTATATTTATACATTTATTATAATTTTAATTAGTTTTGTAATTTTTAATACAGAAAATATTTCTGATACAATAAAATTCTTATCAAGAATGTTTGCTTTATCAAATATACCATTTATAAATGATGTTACTATGTATTATTTCAAAAGCTACTTTGTTTTATTATTAATTTCTATTATTAGTGCTACCCCTTTAATAAAATTAATCTATAATAAATGTCAAAAAGTTAATCATTTTATATTTGATGTTTTAGAAACAATAGTATTATTTGGATTATTAATAATTAATACAGCATATTTAATTGATTCTTCTTTTAATCCATTTTTATATTTTAGATTTTAATATGAAAGGAACGATAAACAAAATGAAAAACAAGATAATTACCGTTATTTTTATTGGATATATTTTTGCCATTTTTATATTAAATATAGTTATAAAAGATATAGATATCTCTTATAGTGAAAGAAGATATTTGACAAAATTATCAAAAATAACCATTACAAATATTTTTAATGGTACTATTTTTGATAATTTTGAAGATTATGCTACTGATCAATTTGTTTTTAGAGATAATTTTCGGAAATTAAAGGTTTATACCATTTTTAAAGTTTTTAACGAAAAAGATTATAACAATTTATATATAGATGATAAATATATATATAAAATTGAATACCCACTTAATATTAATAGTATTAATAATTTTACAAACAAAATAAACTTTTTATATGAAAAATATTTAGACGGAATGAATGTTTTTTATAGTATTATTCCTGATAAAAATTATTATGTAGATAATAATTATTTAAAAATTGATTACAACAAGTTATTTCATATTGTTATCAATAGCATGGATAAAAATATTTCATATATTGATATTACTGATTGCCTAGATATTTCTGATTTTTACTATACAGATGCACATTGGAGACAAGAAAGATTAGCAGATGTAGTTGATAAAATATCTGCAAATATGAATTTTAACATCACTAATAATTATCAAATATCAAGTTATAAACCTTTTTATGGTTCTTATTATGGGCAAATTCTAATAAATTCTTCAATTGATGAAATAAAATATTTGACAAATAATTATATTGAAAAAGCAACAGTATATGATTATTCTAGTGATTTAGTTAAAGTGTATGAGACAGAAATGTTAGGCAGTGTTGATTCATATGATGTTTTTTTAGGAGGAGCAACTCCACTAATAGAAATTTATAATAATGGCGCTTCTACCAATAAAGAATTAGTAATATTTAGAGATTCTTTTGCTAGTAGTTTAGCTCCATTATTAATAGATGGCTATAAAAAAATTACCTTAATTGATCTTCGATATTTGGATAGTGATTTGTTAAATGAATATATTAGTTTTTCTAATCAAGATATTTTATTTTTATATAATACAACAATAATAAACAATAGCAATGTTTTAAAAATTAATGTCAATTAATATGATAATTTTTTAATAAATAGATTTTATTTTTATTTTATAGTATAATTATCTTGGAGGTTAAATATGCTGACTTTCAAAAACAATAAAATGATTAACTACGGCAATCGAGGAATGAATTTAGAATATGATGTTAATTTAACTAATCAATACTATATGGAAAAAGAAATAGCATTAATATATAAAAAACCTGTTCCAATTAAAGTATTAAAAGTAAATGATACTAAAACAAGAATTAAAGATGGTTTTTATGAACAAAAATCTACCCTCGATTATAATGGTGTGTATAAAGGAAAATATATTGAATTTGATGCAAAAGAGACAAATAGTAAAACAAGTTTTCCTATTGCAAACATACATGAACATCAAATTAATCATATAAAAAATGTATTAAAATATCAAGGGATTGTATTTCTTCTTGTTAGATTTAATAAACTAAATAAAACATATTTGTTATCAGGTAAAGACTTGATTAATTTTTTAAACGCTTACCAAAGAAAATCTATTCCTATTGATTATTTTATTAAGAATTGTCAGACGATTGAATTAAAATATAGTCCACGACTAGATTATTTAAAAATAATTGATATTTTATAATTAATATATTATAATATATTAGAAAAGTAATAAAGAAAGTAAGGATGTTGAGAAAAAGTGAGAAAAGTAAAAAAGAAAAATATTTTTGATAAACTAAAGGAACGTTTTAAAGAAATTTTTATTAAAGATACTAAACCAAAACGAAATACAAGTAGTAAAAAGAAAAATAATAATATCAAAAACAAAAATAATGCTACTAGTAAAAATAAAACAAATTCTACTAATAAGAAGAAAGAAACTACTAAAAAAAGAACTCCAAAGAGAAAACTGTGGAAAAAAATAGTTATAATTTTACTATCAATTGGAATAATTGGGGTTATTCTTTTAACACTCTTTTTTGGATATATTGTTATTTCTTCACCAAAATTTTCAGAAGATGCCTTTAATGTTAAGGATCAAACTGTTGTTTATGATATAAACGGAGAAATTATTGCTACACTAGGCGCAGAAAAAAGAGAAAGTGTTACATATGATGAATTACCACAAGTATTAATTGATGCAATTATTGCTACTGAAGACTCTAGATTCTTCCAACATAACGGTGTCGATTTACCACGTTTTCTTAAAGCAACTATATTACAATTATTAGGTAAAGATGAAGCTGGTGGTGCTTCTACAATCACTATGCAAACAGTAAAAAATAATTTAACCCAAAAAGGAATTTATGAAAAAAATATTTTTGAAAAAATTATTAGAAAATTTCAAGACGTCTATTTAGCGGTATTTAAAGTTGAAAAAGAATACTCTAAAGAAAAAATTCTTGAATTATATGTTAATAATTACAATTTAGGATCAAATGTTTATGGAGTTGGTGAAGCTTCAAAATATTATTTTGGAAAAGATGTTTCTGAATTGACTTTACCTGAAGCAGCTTTGATTGCTGGCTTATTCCAAGCACCTAATGGTCATAATCCATACAAAAATATGGATAGTGCTATTGCTAGAAGAAATACCGTTTTAGAACTAATGGTCCGCCATGGCTACATTACTAAAGAAGAAAAAGACATGGCTAATGCTATTAGTATAGAAAGTTTACTTGTTGGTGGAAACAATGATACTGAATATCAAGGATTTATCGATGTTGTCGTAAATGAAGTTGAAGAATTAACTGGAGATAATCCATACGTTGTTCCAATGAAAATATATACAACGATGGAAAAAAGTATTCAAGATGGAATCGATAGCGTTTTAAGTAATAATGAATGGTACTGGAAAAATGATGAACTAGTACAAGCAGGAATTGCCGTTGTCAATGTTGAAACAGGAGCAATAGCTGCTGTTGGAAACGGAAGAAATCGTCCTGATGATGTTCGTATATTTAATTATGCTACTGAAGCATTGAAACAACCGGGATCAACAGCAAAACCAATTTTTGATTATGGACCAGGCATAGAATATAATAATTACTCATCCTATACTCTATTTAATGACGAACCATGGACGTATACTAATGGACCATCAGTAAATAACTGGGATGGCCAATTTCATGGCTTGGTTACGATGCGTTATGCCCTACAATATTCAAGAAATATTCCTGCATTAAAAGCATTCCAACAAATTGGCGTTAAAAATATTCAAAATTTTGCTTATAGTTTGGGAATTGATGTTGCATTAAATGAAAATTCAGAAAACTATCGAATCATTAATGAGTCTACTGGGCTTGACAATACGATAAATGAAGCCTACTCTATTGGTGGTGCTGCTGAAGGATTTAGCCCGCTTACTATGGCGGCAGCATATTCAGGATTCGCTAGTGGTGGTTACTATACTGATCCATATTCTGTAACTAAAATTGAATACCGTGAAACTGGCGATGTTATTGAAAATAAACCTACTAAAACAAGAGTTATGAAAGACTCTACTGCCTATATTATGAATAATATATTGGAATCAGCCGTTCAGGTTGGCTTTAATGGCGGTGCTGCTGTATCAGGATCACATGTTGCTGCAAAAACTGGAACTACCAATTATGACGATGCAACAATAAAAAAATACAATTTACCATCAAATGCCGTAAATGATTTATGGACAGTCGCTTATACTTCTCAATATTCTGTTGCTGTCTGGTATGGCTATGACAGCATCTATGATAAAGAAAGCGAGCGTGTTACATATAATACAAGTAATGGCAGCTATAAAGAAGGCGTTGTTTCTGCCGTAATGAAATACATTCCAAAAGATACAACTGGTTGGACTATGCCATCTTCAGTAGTAGCTGTTCAAGTTGAAAAAGAAACATGGCCAGCACAATTACCTAGTGAATATACCCCAAGCAATATGATTACCACTGAATATTTTGTTAGAGGAACTCAACCTACTGAAGTATCTGATAGATATGCACAATTAAATGATATAACTAATGTTCAAACTAATAAGAGCGGTAATAATATTACTATTACATGGAATTATACAACTCCTGAAGTTTTAACTGAAGAATATTTAGAAAAATACTTTAATCAAAGCGTTTATGGAAATCAAAAAGACAAATACTTGCAAGCAAGACTGAATTATAACAAAAATACTCTTGGAAATATTGGCTTTGGTATATATGAAAAAGACGAAAATGGAGCATTAACTTTAATTGATTTTGTTACCACAAATTCTTATACCTACACTGGATATGGAGATACAACAATCGTTATCAAAGCAGAATATCAAAACTTTAAATCAAATGCTAGTTCAGGAATTACAATTGATGCAAATTTAGGAGCTGCTCCTATAGGAAAAATTAGTGCTACATTAAGCGGAAAAACTACTGTAAGCGTTTCAGCTGGTAACTATGTAGAAGAAGGCTTTAGTTCAATACAATATACTACTGCTACATCAGGAACAATTAATATTACTAATTCAGCAAACATCAAATATCAAGTAACTGATTCAGGAGATTTAAAAGAATTTAATAATGCAGCAGATCTTGAAAAATACGTTAATTCTTTAAGTGCTGGTAGTTATAAAATAACTTATGTTATTACTTATCTTAATCAAGAATTAATAAAATATAGAACTGTTAATTTAAAATAAAAAAGAGTAAAAAAACTCTTTTTTATTTATCTAAATTTTCTAAAATTATTTTTTTATTATTTATTAACAATTCATTTTTACTATCATATTTTAAAGCCTTCTCTATAAAGAAAAGTGAGACATCTTTCATCCCTAAATAATAATAACTTACACTATACAAATTATCAATAGTATAATTCCAACTAAAGATTTCATTAATATAAGTTTTTTCATGCTTTTTTATAAGCATTGCTCTATTTAAATAATTAATAGTTTCTAGATAATTTTTTTGATTTGACTCTAATATTGCTAATTCTACTAATCCATCTCTTAAATGTGGAGCTTCTTCTATTGCTTTTTTATACCATATTCTTGCCTCATCCATCCTACCCAAATTCATATAGCATCTACCAATAAATCTCATTGAAGCGGCTCTTTCATCTTTCCAAATGGCACTCTTTAATTTTAAATGTTTTATTAAAGTTTCAATTGCCTCATTCCATTTGCCATAATACATATATTCTCTTCCTAAATAATGCATATTGCGATCATCTTCGGGATTTTCTTTGACTGATAATTCTAGCAATGGTAGATAATTTGACCTTGATTTATTTGGATCAGGGAAGTGATTTAATATAATACTCTCATTTGTTACAATTTTTTCTTCTCCCATTGAATAGCTAAGTATCTCATGTACGGGATGAGTCCACTTATATCCCTTTCTTGCGTGAGTTTTTTCATAGTAAAAGGTTACAACCGGTTTCCCATCTTCTACTTTCCAATTATAAGTATGTCTCAATCTTGTCGTATCTTCTTGCCAACTTTCTTCTATTTTTTTACGCCAACCCGGTTCATAAACTTCGTCTAAATCTACTGATACGCAAATATCTGCATCTTCAGGTACTAATTCTAATGCCTTATTTCTGGCTACATCAAATCGCCATGGAACAATTTTTTCTACTTCTACATTAATTCCATGACTAATAAGCTTATCTACTGTATCATCTTCTGAACCTGTGTCTAATACATATATTTCATCAGCTTCTTTAACCGAATTATACCATCTATCGACAAACTGACTTTCATTTTTTGCAATTGCATACACACATACTTTATATTTATATTTCATTTTACCTCCATTATATTATATGAGCATCATTTAATTAATAACATAATTTTCCATATTTTTTTTATAATTATTACTTATTTTTTTTATATACTTAAAATACCTTGGAGGTGATATATGAATTTAAAAAAATAACAAAATATGTTATAATTTAAGTGGAGGTATTTTATGAAGTACACAATAGTCCTAGTCGAAGATGAAGTAAATTTAAATAATCTAATTAAAGCTTATTTAGAAAAATCTAATTATGATGTCATAACATACTTTAATGGACAAGATGCAATGAATAATGTTAATATAAAAGCACATTTATGGATATTAGATATTATGTTACCTGGAGAAATAAGCGGTTATGATATTATAAAAAAGATAAAAGAACAAAATGAAATGATGCCTGTTATTTTTACTTCTGCGAGAGATAAGGATCTTGATAAGATTATTGGTCTAGAATTAGGAAGTGATGATTATTTAGCAAAACCCTACTCCCCTAAAGAATTAGTCTTAAGAGTTAATAATATTATTAAAAGAACTTACATAAAAGACACAAATAAAATAAAGTATGAAAATTACACCATTGACTTGGATAAAAGAATTGTTAACTTAAATGATGTAAATTTAAACTTAACTACATTAGAATTTGATTTATTGAAAATGTTTTTAACAAATAAAAATAAATCGTTTTCGAGGGATGATATCTTAAACATCATTTGGGGTGAAAATTATTTTGGGACCGATCGTGTTGTAGATGATCTAATTAGAAGACTAAGAAGAAAGATGCCTGACTTAAATATAGAGACGATGTATGGCTATGGTTATAGATTAACATGAAAAAAATGTCACTAACTAAACAATTAGTTTACATATGTGTTTTAATTGTTGGAATAATTTTTGTTGCCTTAGGCATTATTTTACCCAAAGAATTATTACCAATATATGAAGAAAATATATATAATAAATTAAAACAATCTTTGATGTTTATTAGAACTGTAGACGATATTGATGATATTATAAGCTATGAAGATACAGATATATCATATATATACGAGCATAACGATTTAATCCTTACCTCACAAAATATTTATGATGTTGTAAAAAAATATACTGATGATATTATTAATTATACTACCGACAATTATGGAAAAATAATATTTAAAAACAACTTATATTATTATTATCAAATAACTAACGCGAAAAACGAAACTATTCTTTCAATTACTAATGATGAGTATGTAAATACTATGAAAAAAGATGCTTTGTATACAATATTATTAGTAACTGGATTGTCATTTACCCTTTGCTCTTTAATTTTGATCGTATGGTCAAATAACCTTGTAAACGATATTATAATACTCAAGAAAAAAATTAAAAACATTAATAACGATAATTTTAATATAACTTTGAATCATAATTTTGAAGATGAAATATACTCCTTAAATGAATCTATTGAAAATATGCACGAATATTTGATGAATAACGAATCTTATAAAAATCAACTATATCAAAATATTTCTCATGATTTTAAAACCCCAATAACTGTAATAAAATCTTACATTGAAGCGACAGAGGATGGAATTGAAAGTAAAGAAGAAAGCTTAAAAATAATTAAAGAACAGATTGATAAATTAGAAAATAAAGTTCACTCCTTATTATATTTAAATAAACTTAATTACATTAAAGAACAAGAAGAACAGCTTAAGTCAAGAACTAATATTTCACAAGTAATTAATTCATCAATTGAAAAATTTAAATTAATTAGACCGGAATTAATTTATAAACTAGATATTGATGAAAAAGAAATCTATCGCGGAACATATGATATGTGGGAAACTATTATTGATAACTTATTAAATAATTTTATGAGATATGCAAAAAAAGAAATTAAAATAACTGTTAAGAATCAAAAAATAATATTATATAATGATGGTGAAAACATCGATAAGTCTATTATAGATAATATTTTTACACCATATAAAAAAGGATTAAACGGTATGTTTGGACTTGGATTGTCAATTGTAAAAAAGACTTTGGAATTGCTAAAATATGATATATCTGTAAAAAATGTCAAAAATGGTGTTAATTTTATTATAAAATAAATATCCACCAGTAGCAACTGGTGGTTTTTAATAAACCCTATAAGGGTTTATTACTGGCAGCACTCACATGAGTGCTTTTTTCATCCGCCAATCGCCTTTCACACTCTAGCGACCCTTAAA
>CALVON010000042.1 GCA_944350315.1 uncultured Bacilli bacterium
AATCTTTTAAAATATATCTCTTACATAGAAAATATTGGAACAGTTAATAGTGAGCCATCTTCAATAATTAAAATAGAAAATAATCAAATAAAAATCATAAGAGAAGAAAAAATAGCCAAACAAATAATCAAAGATTATCCAAATAACATTTTAAAAACAAACTAAAATTATAAAAAGCTAAAAATTAATTACAAATTAGGAAACTCTAGGATTGTTTCCTTTTAAAAATAGCCTTTACATTATAAGATATTAATGTGAAAGGAGCAAATTATGGATCAAGAAAAAATAGGAAAATTTATAGCTAAATGTCGTAAAGACAAAAAATTAACTCAATCTGAATTAGCAGAAAAATTAGGTGTTACTGATAAATCAATTAGTAACTGGGAAAATGGTAGGAATATGCCAGACTTGTCATTATTTAAATCTTTATGTGAATCATTAGACATTTCAATTAATGATTTAATAAGTGGTGAAAAAGTATCAAAAGATAAATATCAAGAAAAATTAGAAGAAAACATTATTACTACAATAGATTATACAAATAAAAAAGTGAAAGAAAAAAACACTTTGATTAATATTATTTTAATTATAGTAGGAATAATAATGGCAATTACTGCAATGATCATATTCCCAAGTGAAAGTAGTTGGGGAAGTTTTTATTCTGTACTTGGATGTATAGTCTCTTTAATAGGTGTTTCTAAATTTTCAAAAAAACTAAATTATGCCAAAAGAATATTGATTAATTTTGGATACTTTATTTTGTTTATTGTAATGTTATTTTTAATAGATTATATAAGTGTAGTAAATATAAAGCAACCGCCAAGATTTTCTTATTTAAAAGAAACAGGAGATAATATGATCATTTATAAAGCACCATTATACAATGTATATAGAATAAATAAAGACACTAAAAATGAGTATTATATAATCGATACAAATAAAATTTATACAGAAGATACAGTACCTATTACACCATTTAATAGAGATAAATCAGGGATTGATAATATAATAAAATATAAAAATAAATATGTTGGTAATAATAGTAATACCGGCAATTTAATAAATAACCTACCACTTTCAGAATATGGATATGTATTTAAAATAGATTCCGCTAATTTAAAACTAACTATTGATTATCATATTACAGATTGGTATATAAATGAAAATCATTATTTAGAAAAATCTTTATTATATAATTCAGTAGCTATATTTTCTTTAATTGATAATGTAGATAAAATTACATTTAACTTTAGCGGTAAATCATACCAAGTATACCGAAAACAAATTGAAAATTTATATCCTAATTATAGCAATATTATCAGCAATAAAATTAATAAAAATAATTTTAATAAGTATTTAGAAAATAAAATGAATAATAATGATTTTGTAGAAGATATGTTTTATAAATTATTTGTAAATTAATATTTATAGAGTAGATTTAAATCTACCTTTTTCTTAGGGTGAAAACATGATATAATATAATAGATTTATGAGGAAGTGATGAAAATGAATAATAATCCAATTAACTGGTACCCCGGTCACATGGTTAAAACAAAAAGAGAAATAAAAGAAAAAATAGAACTAATAGATATGGTTTTTGAAGTAATTGACGCTAGAATTCCAAAATCATCAAAAAATAAAGACATTGATGAAATAATCAAGAACAAACCAAAAATACTAATTATGACAAAATTAGATTTATGTGATCAAAATGAAACGAATAAATGGATATCATACTATAAAAAAATGGGATACAATGTTATTGCACTAGATTTAAAAAATAATACCAATCTCAAACCAATATATAAAGAAATTGACAATATAATATTACAGTTAAATCAAAAAAGACAACAAAAAGCTTTAAGGCCAAGAAAGATAAGAGCATTAGTTCTTGGTATTCCAAATGTTGGCAAATCTACATTAATTAATAGATTAGTAAGAAAAAAAGCTACCAAGGTAGGTGATAAGCCTGGAATAACTAAACAACTTGAATGGATTAGAATTAACAATCAAATAGAACTATTAGACACTCCAGGAATTTTATGGCCAAAATTAGAAAATAAAGAAGTAGCCTTAAATCTAGCTTCAATGACGGCAATTAAGGAAGAAATATTAGATGCTGAAGAAGTAGCTATTTATATAATTAATACAATGTTAGAAAAATATCCAGAAAATATTAAAAAAAGGTACATTCTAACAGATGAAAAAGAAATGATTGATATATTAAATGCTATAGGTAAAAAAATAGGAGCTATTAAAAAAGATGATATAGATTATGAAAAAATATATAAAACAGTAATTAAAGATCTTCGAGAAGGATATCTTGGAAACGTAACTTTTGACAGTTATATTCAAAATTAATTATAATAAGGAGGTAAATAATGAAGATAGACATAACAAAATTATTAACTGGGTATGTTGATGCAATAAACATTAATGATAAAATAGAGATACCTCAAGAAATGTTAAAAAATTCCCGTATAAAAAAATTAAATAATGTAATGTTAGAAGCAAAAATTCATATAGATGAAGATAATAATATAATACTTACAGGAATTATAAAAGGTAAAATGAACCTACAAGATGACATAACTTTAGAACCTGTTGACTACGATTTTAGTACAGAAATAGAAGAAATTTTAAATAAAAGTGAAAATATACTTGATATTACTGAAATTTTATGGCAAAATATATTAGTAGAAATTCCTTCAAAAGTACGTTGTACTGACGAAGATATTGAATTAAGTGGAAATGGATGGAGAGTTATTTCAGAAAAAAAATTTTATGAAGAAAGAAAACAACAAGAAAATCCATTTGCTAACTTAGAAAAAATGTTAAATGAAAAGGAGGAAAGGTAATATGGCAGTTCCATTCAGAAAAATTAGTAAAACTAGAAAAAATATGAGAAGAACTCATTATAAAATTACAGCAAACAAATTGGTAAAATGTCCTAATTGTGGAAAAATGATAAGACCACATAGAGTTTGTGATAATTGTGGATTTTATAAAGGGGTTAATAAATTAGAAAAATAACTAATCAAAAGGTTAGTTTTTTTTTGACAAAATTGCTAACATTTATACATACATATTTAAAAAAAATATAAAAGCTTTATCTTATTTTGAAAATATGATATAATTTACCTGAAAGTAGGTAATAATATGTCGAGATTTAATGAAAAAAGAATGATTGATGATATTAGACTTCTATCACTTGATATGATTAATAATGCAGGTAGTGGTCATCCTGGAATTTGCTTAAGTGCGGCGCCAACAATATACACGTTATTTGCTAATTATTTGGTATATGATGTTGATAGACCAGATTGGTGTAATAGAGACAGATTTATTTTGTCTGCAGGGCACGGATCAGCATTGTTGTATGCAACAATATACGCAACTACTGAAGATTTTACAATAGAAGACTTACAAAAATATAGACATGTAAATTCATTAACACCAGGGCACCCAGAATTAAATGTAAATAAAAGAATTGAAGCAACTACAGGGGCATTAGGCCAAGGATTTGCAACTGCTGTAGGAATGGCTATGGCAGAAAAACACCTAGAAAGTAAATATAATTCCAAGAAAATAACCTTATTTAACTATAACATATATTGCTTATGTAGTGATGGAGATTTAATGGAAGGAATTTCCTATGAAGCTGCATCATTAGCAGGAGAGTATAATCTTAATAATTTGATTGTTTTATATGATGCTAATAAAATGACACTCGATGGGCCACTTGACAAAGATTATAATGATAAGATAGCCAATATGTATGTCGCTTTAGGATGGGATGTATTAGAAGTAAAAAATGGCGAAAAAGTTTCTGAAATAAATAAAGCTTTAGAAGCTGCTAACAAAAATAAAAGACCAACGCTTATAATAATTAATACTGTTTTAGGGATATATTCACAATATGAAAATACCAACAAGATACATAGTAGACTAGATGAAGATGATTTAGAACAAATTAGAATAAAACTAAAAGGATCAGAACCATTTGAAATAGATGAAGAAAATTTACATATATTAAGAAAATCAGTAAGAGAAAGAAATAGTTCATTATATGATGATTGGTACAATGATTATAAAGAATTCGTTGAAACAGCAAAAGATAGTGAAATAGAAAAATTAAATGATTTAATTAATGATGAAGATATAATTTTAGATTTAGAAAAAGTAATAGACAAAGAAAAATTGTTTTTAGATAAATCCATGCGTGATATAAATTTTCAAATAATGAACGTTATCTCAACCTTTATAGATAGATTTATTGGAGGCTCTGCTGACTTAACATCTTCTACCAAAACATATTTAAAAAATGGTGGTAATTACAGCATTGATAATTATCAAAATAAAAATATAACCTTTGGTGTAAGAGAAAATGCGATGGGAGCAATTTTGAACGGTATTGCACTAACCAATATAAGGTGCTTTGGCTCTACATTTTTAACTTTTGCCGATTATTTAAAACCATCAATAAGAAATACTGCAATTATGAATTTACCAGTTACTTATATTTTTACACATGATAGTTTTCTTATTGGTCAAGATGGTAAAACTCATCAGCCGATTGAACAATTATCAATGCTACGAACAATTCCTAATCTTGAAGTATATAGACCGTGTGATTATAAAGAGTTAATTGGAGCATGGCAATTAATTTTAAAAAATAAAAAGCCAACAGCCTTAATTATCTCTAAAGGGAAAACCGAAAGTTATAAATATACATCCATTGAAGAAACCGCACTAGGAGGATATGTAATAAGTGAAGTTAAAAGCCGATTGGATTTAATTTTAATCGCCTCTGGTGCTGAAGTGACACTAGCAATGAAACTAAAACAAGAACTACTAAAAAGTTTTATAGAAGCTAGAATAGTTTCAATGCCTAATATCAATGAATTTTTTAAACAAAGCAAAGAATATCAAAATCAAGTTTTACCAAAGGGATATAAAAGAATGGTTCTTGAATTTTCAAATGACCCAACACTATATAAACTAGTAAAAAATGAAGATGATGTTATTAATATTAACACATTTGGCAAAAGTGGAACGCCAGATGAATTATTAAATGAATTTGAATTAGATATTGCGAGCATTATTATAAAAATTAAAAATAGTATTTAATTCGACAAAAAAAACAAAATCATAAGTTTAAAATATTTATGGTGATGTTATGAGGACTTATTATATTTTTAAAATAAACAAATATTTTGCCTATATATATAAAAAATGGCCATATAAGATGTATAAAATTATTGAAGAATTATATTATACAAAAGACTATGATATGTTAGTAAGTTATAAATATTATCAAAAATTTGCGATTGAATTTAACAAATTAGATTTAAATGAATATATATACAATTTAAATAAAAAAAATAAAAATTATCGAAGAGATAACAATATACATATTATAGAAAATGGAAAGTATAATAAATTAGTTATAAATTCAACATGCATAATTTTAAAAACAAATGATATATATTCTATTTTTCTAAATGACTTAAATGTATATCTTGATAATATATTTATCTGTGACTTTAAAAATAAAGATTATTTTTGGCTAGATTTACTAAATAAAGATAGACAAAATAACTTAAGTTTAGTATAATTAAAAAAGAAAGGATGAATTTGCATGCTAAGAGATATATTATATTTATTAATTGGCCTAATAGTAGGAGGAGTTTCAGGATTTTTTATCGCAAGAACATATATGAAAAAATATTTGAAAAAGAACCCTCCAATAAATGAACAAATGATTAAAGCTATGATGAGTGGTATGGGAAGAACACCATCACAAAAGCAAGTAAATCAAATGATGAAACAAATGAACAAATTTATGTAATAAAATAATGTAGAAAATAAGTAAAATATATTATTTTTGTAGAGAGTCTATGTTTGGTGTAAATAGATAAAATACTTATTTGAAAGCTATTTCTATTAATGTGACTAATCATCACCGGCTAATACCGTTAACTAAATTAAGGTTATACATATTATGTATAATTAGGATGGTACCGCGGATTATTTCGTTCCTAAAGAATGAATAATCCGCTTTTATTTTTTTAATAAAATTGGAGGTAAAAAAATGAATAAAATAATTGCCATTGTAGGCATGTGTGGAAGCGGAAAAAGTATTGCTTCAGAATATTTAGAAAAAGAACTAGGATATCAAAAAGTATATTTTGGCGGAGTAATTTATGAAAAAATGAAAGAAGAAAATATTGAAATAACTCCTGAAAGTCAAAAAATATATCGTGAAAATTTAAGAAAGAAATATGGAATGGGTGCCGTGGCAGAAATTTTGCTCCCTAAAATAAAAGAATTATCGAAAGAAAATAATGTTGTATTAGATGGATTATATTCATGGGATGAATTAAAAATTTTAAAAAAAGAGTTTCCCAATCTCAATACTATAAGTATTGTTGTTGATAAAAAAATTCGTTATGATAGATTAAAAATAAGACCAGATAGACCATTTAACAATCAAGAATCAAGAGATAGAGACATATCAGAAATAGAAAATATTGCTAAAGCGGGGCCAATTGCCTATGCTGATTATTATATTTTTAATAACGGAACAATTGAAGAATATATTACAAGATTAAATGAAATACTAAAACAAATTTAACTAAAATAAGGAGATATTGATATTATGAAAAAGTTAACAGGAAATCAAATAATAAGAACATATCTTGACTTCTTTAAAGAAAGAGGTCATATGGAAATAGAATCAGCTAGTCTAATTCCAACTGATGATCCTACCGTTTTATGGATAAATGCAGGTGTAACACCTTTAAAAAAATATTTTGATGGAACTATTGTCCCTAAAAATAAGAGAATAACTAGTTGTCAAAAATGTATTAGAACAGGTGATATAGAATCAGTAGGAATAACTGCTAGACACCACACTTTTTTTCAGATGTTAGGAAATTTTTCTATAGGAGATTATTTTAAAGATGAAGCATTAACCTGGGCGATGGAATTATTGACAAGCCCTAAATACTTCGGAATGGATAAAGAAAAACTATATGTTACTGTATATCCTAATGATACCGATGCTTATAATAAATGGATAGAATTAGGAATGCCTAAAAATCACATAATTAAATTAGAAGGAAATTTTTGGGAAATAGGAGAAGGCCCATGTGGACCAGATTCTGAAATTTTTTATGACCGTGGTCCAAAATATGACAAAAATAAAATGGGGATTAAATTACTTGAACAAGAAATAGAAAATGATCGCTATATTGAAATTTGGAATAACGTATTTAGTCAATATAATGCAAAAGAAGGAGTACCTCGCGACCAATATCAAGAACTTCCTAATAAAAATATTGATACAGGAATGGGTGTAGAAAGAATGGCCTGCATTATGCAAAATACAGAAACAAACTATGAAACAGATTTATTTATGCCAATAATGCATGGTATTGAAGAACAAGCCTTAATTAAATATTTAGGACAAATGGAATTTAAAGTCATCGCCGATCATATTAGAACTATTACTTTTGCCTTATCAGACGGAGCTTCTTTTGAAAATTATGGAAGAGGGTATGTTTTAAGAAGATTATTAAGAAGAGCCGCAAGAATGGGAAGAAAGCTAAATATAGCACATTCATTCATGGCATCATTAGCTGATATTGTCATTGACAATTATAAAGAAATATACCCAGAATTAGAATCAAATAGGAATACTATTAAATTGTTGATAACTAAAGAAGAAGAATTATTTCAAAAAACACTACTTCAAGGTGAAAAGAAGCTAGAAGAAATATTTAAAAATAGTCAAAATAATATGATTAGTGGAAGTGACGCCTTTAAATTATATGATACTTTTGGATATCCAATTGAATTAACCGAAGAATGTGCTAGTGAACACGGCTTTATCGTAGACAATGAGGGATTTAAAAAATATATGGAAATTCAAAAAGAGACAGCAAGAAGAAATCGCAAAGTCGACGCTAGTATGAACATTCAAAATGAATTGTTATTAAATTATGAAAAAGAAACCAAATTTGTCGGATATGAACAATTAGAAGTAAAAACTTTTGTTCAAGATATAATAAAAAATGATAAATTCGTAGAAAAATGCAATACAGAATGCTATCTATTTATTCATGAAAATCCATTCTATGCCGAAAGCGGTGGTCAAGTAAGTGATAAAGGAACATTAAAAAACAACAGTTGCCTACTAGAAGTAGTAGATGTAATAAAGTGCCCTAATAAACAACATTTATTAAAAGTAAAAGTTATAAAAGGAATAATTAATAAAGGTGAAAGTGTCATAGCAACAGTAGATAAAGAGATGAGAAAACAGATAACAAAAAATCATTCAGCAGTTCATATATTACAAAAGGCCCTTCAAGATTTACTTGGAAATACTGTCCATCAAGCAGGAAGTAAAGTGGATCAAAATACATTTAGATTTGACTTTACATATCGTGGAAAATTATCTGATAAATTGATTATAGATATTGAGAGAAAAGCTAATGAAAAATTATCAACTGCTATTAAAACTAAAATTGAATATATGCCGCTAGAAGATGCAAAGCAAAAAGGAGCAATGGCTTTATTTGAAGATAAATATGATGATATTGTTAGGGTAGTATCAATCGGAGACTCAATTGAATTATGCGGTGGAACACATGTAAAAAATATCAAAGATATAGGAAAAATAGCAATTTTAAAAATAGAAAACAAAGGTAGTGATACTTACCGAATTGAAGGAACAACAGATAATTCTATCGAATCTGAATTAAAAAAAGTTACAAAACCATATACTGACGAAATAACAAAACTTTTAGAAAAATCAAAAAAACTGGTTATGCAAGCTAAAGAGGAAAACGTAAAATGCTGCTTTGATTTTGACATTGAATTTCAGGTCTTGGATAGTTATGCTGATGTTGTATATTACAAAGAACAATTAGAAAGACTAAAAATATCAATAAAAAAGCTAGAAAAAGACGTTAATGAAGAAATTACCCATAAATCGATTGAAAACATCGAAGATTTTCTAAAATTAAAGGAAAATATTAATGATATAACAACTATTATTACAACAACAAGTAATCTTGATGTACCTATGCTAAAACAATTAGTAGATAATATTACTAATCAAGAAAAAAATTGCTTTGTCCTAATTGCAAACCTAAATAAAAATAATATCAACATTATTTGCAAAACTAATATAAATAGTAGCAATATTCACTGTGGTAACATTGTAAAAGAAATTTGCCAAAAATGCAGTGGAAACGGCGGAGGCAATCAATTTTATGCACAAGGCGGAGGATCAGATGCTAAAAATATAATTACCTATTTAAAAGAATTAAAAGAAAAAATGAAAAATATCTAAAATAGATATTAAAAAGATTAAGACTATTGATAAAGTGATTAATAGTCTTTTTTATTAAAATAGTTAAGCATTTTTACAATCTAACTTTCACTATAAAATAATAGATTTTAATTATTTTTTATCCAAAAATAAGCATAATATAAATATGAAAAATATTAAATTATATAATTTATACATTTTTATATCAACGCTAACAAGAAATATTATTGATATATATTCAATTATCTTTTTATATCAAAGCGGTATAAATATTAAAGATATTATTGCAATTTATGCAATTATCTATTTTCTAGGAATGATAATTAGCACTTTATCCATAAAAATTGGAAATGCTATAGGATATAAATATATTTTAATATTCTCATCAATAATATCCGGAATTAATTTTTTAATTATTAACAATACTAAAAATTTATATATAATAGCCACATTTTTATCATTATCTATATTTACCTATCATCCAATAAGACATTATTATGGTATAAATCTTTTAAATGAAAAGAAAAAAATTGGAATAAATTTAATACTGATCTATTTAGCCACATTCTTATCATCTTACTTTATTATAAAAAAAATAAACACGTTCTATTTGGTAATTATTTCCATAATTGGAATTATACCTTCAATTTTTATAAAGAAAAATCCTCCTAATAAAATTATATATCCTAAAAAAATAGAAAAATATAAATTAAATTTTTTTATCTTTGAACAATTCAAAATTCTTTTTATTTTACTAGAACCACTATATTTATATCTTATATCTAAAAAGACTTCATATGTTGGATTATTTAATATCATTATAACTATTTCATCTATTATTTATTTATACTTTCTTTCTAATAAAATAAACTTAAAAAAAACATATAAATATTTAAATATTATCTTTGTCATTGTTCTACTACTTAAAATTAATATCAAAAATAAAATAATATTATTAGTAATTGCTTTTTTAGAAGGAATTGGAATAAAAACAAACGAATTAGCAAGCACAGTAAATCTATATAACATAAAAAATGAAAATAAAGAAGGTTATTTAATAATATGTGAAATTATCTTTTGCTTAACAAGAACGATTATTTTATGTATTGCATATTTGTTAAATATTAATATAAGAACTATTATGTATATATTACTAATTGGTATTTTTTTATTAAGTTTTCAATATAAAGAAAAAAATAATAACCGTTTTTAATAAATGGTTATTACTTAATAATTTTTTCTACATTTTTAAAATTCATTTTTGCAATTTCATATAATTTTGTTTTACCATATTTACTTATAATATCCATTGCTACATTATTTACTACATCAGAAGCTCCTTTAGGAATTACCATATTAATACTTTCTTCAATTTTTTTCATTTCTTTTAAAAAAACATATCTACTAATAAGAGAAGCACAGGCAACTGAAAGGCATTGATCTTCAGCTTTAGTTAAAAAAGTAATATCATATACTTTAAAAGGAACATCCCTTAAATGAAAATAATAACTTTTAGCACTCTCGAATTGATCGACAACAATATAATCATATTGATATATCTTTTTATTAGCAAAATTAGAAAGTACTTTATTATGCAATATTGCTTTCATTTTATTCATATTCATATCTTTATCATACATATCATTATATTGCTTATTGGTAAGAATATAAGTATTATAAGGAATTTTTTCGATAATTTTAGGAACAATTTTTTTTATTTGCTCATCACTCATTTTTTTAGAATCTTTAACACCTAATTCTAATAAAAAATCAATATTTTCTTTAGAAACATAAGTAGCAGTAACAACAATTGGGCCAAAGAAATCACCAGTTCCCACTTCATCACTACCTACTGAACTAACATTAAGAGGAATTTTTCTTACTAATTCTTTCTTTTCTTTTTTCTCATCACTACTACTAACAATTGCTTTGCCAGAATTTATTTTTTCAGTTTCAATCCAAAAATCTGCCGCTAAATCAGCATCTTTTCCTTGAAAAACTGCTTTTCCTGATTGATATAATGTAACGACCGTATCTCCATCATCTGCTTGAAATATTGCATACTGAGGAGTTTTTTCTCTTTTAAATTCATTAAAGTAGTCAATCATCATTTCTTTAGTTTTATCTCCAACAACCAAAACTTTTGTAATAACTTTATTAGCCATATAATTTACACCTCATTAACATTTTAACATATTTTACTTTATTTTTACTACATTTTATTATATAATTAACATAAGGAGGACAATAAATGAATCTAAATATTGTAGATGTTATCATTTTGCTTCTAATTTTACTTGGCGGTGTAGTAGGATTCAAAGAAGGAGTCATAAAAAAATTAACAAGTGTTATAGGCTTAGTCATTGTAGTAGTTCTTTCGTTTATTTTAAAAAACAAAATATCAATTGTTTTTTACGAAAATCTTCCATTTTTTGATTTATGGGGAGCGTATAAAGGAATACAAGTTTTAAATATTCTTTTTTATGAAATACTTGCATTTGTCATTATTGCCACAGTCTTATCAATTATTTATAGAATAATTCTAGGACTAACAGGAATAATCGAAAAAATTTTAAAAGCTACAATTATATTAAGCATTCCATCAAAAATATTAGGATTTTTTGTGGGATTACTTGAAAATTATATTTGGGTTTATATAATACTCTTTATATTAACTTTACCAGTAATTAATATAAAGCAAATATATGACTCACAAACAGCAACATTTATAATGGAAAAAACACCTTATTTATCTAAATATACAAGTAAGACTATGGATGTATATAATGATCTATATGAAATAATAGATAGTGAAGGGGAAAAATCAAAAACTAAAGTAAATGAAGAAGCTATGGATTTAATGTTAAAATATGAAATAATAACAAAAGAATCAGCACAAAAACTTATTGATAAAGGAAAAGTAAATATAGATGATGACAGCTTCTTAGACAAATATTAGAAAGGAGACAAAATGGAAATTATACATTTAGAAAATCAAAATTTTAAGGATTTAATTAAAGATAAAATACTTGTAGACTTTTATGCTAACTGGTGTGGCCCTTGTAAAATGCTTGCCCCTATTTTAGAAAAAGTTGATAGCAACTTAAAAGTAGTAAAAGTCGACGTTGATGCTTTTGAAAAATTAGCAAAGGAATATGGCATTATGAGTATTCCTACATTAATATTATTTGAAAATGGAAAAGAAACAAAAAGAAATATTGGCTTTATTTCTAAAGAACAAATAGAAAATTTTCTTAAATAGTGTATCAAAAAAAGGTTGACAGCATAAAATTAATGTGTTAATATTTAAACATGTAAGGAGGAAATATTATGGCAGTAAAAATGAGGTTAAAAAGAATGGGAGCAAAAAAAGCACCATTTTATAGAATAGTAGTTGCTGATTCAAGGAGCCCAAGAGACGGAAAATTTATTGAATTAATTGGTACTTACAATCCTTTAGTAACACCAGCTGAGATAAAAATTAATGAACAATTAGCACTTGAATGGTTACATAAAGGAGCAATTCCTACTGATACTGTAAAAAATTTATTAAGTAAAGCCGGAATCATGAAAAAGTATCATGAATCAAAATTAGGTGAATAATGAATTTAGTAGAATTAACTGAGAGCATTATAAAAAAAATTGTTTCTGAACCTGATTCTGTTTCAGTAAAAGAATTTGATACTGAAGAAGAAAATACTATTCAGATTGAAGCATTAATATCATCGAGTGATATGGGAAAAGTAATTGGAAAAAATGGAAAAATAATAAATAGTATCAGAACTATTGTTCAAGCCGCATCTTCACTTGAAAATAATAAAAAAGTCAAGATAAATGTTGATTCATATTAAAAAAAGCAGAAATGCTTTTTTTTAATAAAGTTATATTAAAAAAAATATAATTATGTTATAATAATATAAAATTATAGAAAGAAAGGTGCTAAGTTGAAGAAAAAAATTATTATTGATTCAGTAGATGAAGTAAAAGTAAAAAAAATAGAAAGAAATATTAAAAATAAACCATATCATAGATTAATTAATAATAAATATCTTGAATGGTTAATATATATGATAGGGTATTCAATTGTTTTAATTACTGTTTCTGCAATGTTTAAATCATTTGAAATAAATATGGATTATTTTGGAATATATGCTCTCTTAGCTTCAATAATTATCTATATATTAAATCAAACAATTAAACCAATAATAAATTATCTAACCATACCATTAACAATCTTAACTTTAGGACTTATGTATCCTATATCAAATGTTATCATATTATATCTTACAAGTTACATTTTAGGAAGAGAAAATTTTTTTATTGGTGGATTTATTGCTCCATTTTTTATAGCTATTGTTATTTCATTCTTAAATGTATTGATGGAAGGACTAGTAATAAAACCGATTATAAAGAGGAAAAATAGCTAATGAATCGTGTTTTATTAAGCATAGGGCCAATTACTATTTACTGGTATTCCATAACAATCTTAACTGCTGTACTAATAGGAATATATTTAGCAATAAAAGAAAGTAAACGTATGTCCATGGAAAAATACACCCAAGATCTCGTTACTTCTATAATTATCTCTGGAATAATAGGGGCAAGAATATATTATGTAATTTTTAATTTTGAAGCTTATAAATATGATTTATTATCAATTTTTAAAATATGGGAAGGTGGCTTAGCGATTTATGGAGCCATAATTGGAGGATTAATTGCTATAATATATAAAGCAAAAAAATATAATCAAAGTATCATAAAAACTACCGATATTATTGTTCCTAGTTTAATAATTGCACAATCAATTGGTAGATGGGGGAATTTTTTTAATCAAGAAGCACACGGTCAAATAGTTAGCCTATCTTTTTTAGAAAATTTGTATCTTCCAAAATTCATAATTGATGGTATGTATATTAATGGCAACTACTATGAACCGACATTTTTGTATGAATCTATTTGGTGTTTTCTAGGCTTTATTATTTTGTTGATTTTAAGGAAAATAACTAAAAGAGAAAAAGGTGTAATGACATCCAGTTATTTTATTTGGTACGGAATTGGTAGAATGTATATTGAAGGAATGCGCACAGATAGTTTATATATAGGAAGTGTAAGAGTTAGTCAATTGCTATCATTAATATTAGTTTTAATAGGAATAATTGGAATTATTTATATAATAATAAATAAAAAAAGTAAAAGAAAGAAGGAAAAAAATGGAAAAGAAATATGATGTAATAATCGTTGGTTCCGGTATAGCGGGAATGACAGCGGCAATTTATCTAAAAAGAGGAGGATTAAATCCATTAATAATTGAAGAAAATGCACCTGGAGGGCAATTAAATAGAATAAACATTATTGAAAATTATCCTGGTTTTATAAAAACTGATGGCCCAACATTAGCTAAAGAAATATATGACCAAGTTGAAAACTTGCATATTGAATATTTATTTGACAAAGTTACCTCAGCAAATTTAGATGGTAATGAGTTAATGGTGACTACTATAAATAATAAATTATATTGCAAATATTTGGTTATAGCTACAGGAAGACTCAGTAAAAAGCTTTTTAAAGATGATGAAAGGTATGCAGGTTGTGGTATTAGTTACTGTGCTTTATGTGATGGCAATTTATATAAAGGAAAAGATGTCGCTGTAGTAGGGGGAGGAAATAGCGCCTTAGAAGAAGCTTTATATTTAGCAAATATATGTAATACAGTTACTCTAATACATCGTAGTGATACTTTTAAAGGAGATCAAACACTAATAGATGATGTTTTATCAAAAAATAATATAAAATGTGTGTATAATTCTAATATAACAGAATATAATATAGAGAATGGTAAGTTAACATCACTATCATTAGATAATAATGATAAAGTATATGTTTCTGGACTATTCATATCAATTGGAAGTGTACCTAGTGCTGAAGTTTTTGATGTAAAAAAAGAAAAAGGCTTTATAGTGGTAGATGCTAATTGTATGACAAATATTGAAAATGTGTATGCATGCGGGGATGTTATCAGAAAAAGTGTATACCAACTAACAACTGCTTCATCAGAAGGTACCATAGTAGCATATAGTATAATAAAAAAAGAAAAAAGTAACAAATTAGAAAAGTAAAAAGGCAAAATAATATACCAAACTAGCAAAAAAAGCATTTTGTCAAAAAAAGTTAAAAAAAGTGTTGACAAGGTATAAATAGTTTGGTATATTATTAACTGTCATCGGGAAAAACGGTGACTGTGAAAGAAATGTTCTTTGAAAACTGAGCAAAACGTCAATTTGAGTAGCAGAATTAAAACTATAAGAAATTTTAATATCTAATAAAGATATTTATTTTTTTGGAGAGTTTGATCCTGGCTCAGGAT
>CALVON010000043.1 GCA_944350315.1 uncultured Bacilli bacterium
ATCAAAAACTACTGATTTTTCAAATGTTAGTCAAGAATGTTTTTCTAATATTTTAAAGGGAAATATAGAAATTCCCTTATTAGAAGAAAGATTTAAAATAATAAAAGAAATAAGTACTATTGTAAATGAAAAAATGCAAGGAAACTTTTATCAATATATAAAACATATTACCTCAGATGAAGAACTATTTAAAACAATTATAAAATATTTCTCTTGCTTTAAAGATGAAAGAACGTATAATAATCAAACAATATATTTTTATAAGTTAGCACAATTATTAACTTCAGATATTTTACATATTAGAGAACAAAAAGAGAAAATTGAAGTTGATTACTCACACTTAATAGGATGTTCAGACTATAAAATACCGCAAGTTTTAAGAGGCCATGGAATATTAATTTATGATGACGAATTATCAAAAATAGTTGATAATGGCATTGAGATTCCAATTAACTCCCCATATGAAGTTGAAATAAGAGCAAGCATGATTACTGTAATAGATATTATAAATAAAAAATTAGGTTATAAATATAGCAGTATCGATATTAATGATTATATATTTATGAAAAAAGAAGACAAAAGTCTCAAATTAAAACCATATCATTTAACTAGATGTACAAATTACTAACTTTTTGTTAAAAATTAAAATAATATTGTATCTTCACTGCTATTTATATAGGATTATAATTAAAAATGTTAATATAAAAAAGGCAGTTTCGCTATAATAGTTATTGCCTATTTATAATTAGTTAAAAAATGTCATAGTAAATATATAAATAAGTTTAAGACTATTAATAAATGATGTCTACCGATTGGGGTTTATATCATAAATCAAAATTATGTTGATAGTCTTTTTATAAATTATAAAAGTTTAATATAATAAAATATATCTTTGTATTTAATTTTTAAAATATAATTCTTTCATTAGTTTAGCACCAATATCTTGAGTATTATGAGCTTCACAAATAACTATTGGTGATAGATTCATTTCTTTTATAGCATTAACAAAATCTTCTGCCTTTGGCATATATTCTTGTTCAACATTAAGCAATGATAATTGGCAAACATCTAATTTATCACCAAATGCCTTATGAGATTTTTCTCCTTTATCAGTATAATCTACAGGGTAAACATGAAAGTGAGTCTCTTCTAAAATATTTCTTCCGAGTTCTTTCTCTATTCTCTTTAACACATCGACAATTTTCTCTTTGGAAATCATACTTCCTAACTCTCTAGCATGAAGATGCGCAAGATCAATACAAGGCCTAGCAAAATTTACATTTTTACAAATTTCAATTATTTCATCTAAACTACCCAATTGATTAATTTTTCCTCCAATTTCTGGATAAATTTTAATGTTTTTAGTGTCTATTTCATTTTCTAAAGAATTAAGTGAATTTATAAGTCTTTTTAAGCCAATCTTTCTATCTTCAAGTGTCTTTCCATAACCAGCTCCAGGGTGAAAAATAATTCGTTTGGCACCTAAAATTTTAGCTAAATCAAAAGCTTTTTTAATTTCTAATTTTGATCTTTCTACTACATCATCTTTTTGAGATGCTAAACTTATATAGTAAGGAGCATGCATTGTTAACATAATACCATTTTCCTTAGCTAGTCTATGATACAAAATAGCCTGTTCTTTTTTCATCTTTATTCCATAAGTACATTGAATTTCAATAGCATCTAAACCAATTTCTTTTATCCATTTAAAAATATTTTCTCTCTTTTTCCCATATGTACTATTAAAAAAATTTACTGGAAAACCAGCAACGCCAAATTTTATATCATTATTCATATTAGATCAAATCCTTCAAACAATATTATTATTTTTTAAATAAGTCATATATACATTGCTAAATAATATTAATTTTTTACTTTATATAAAAAATACATACATTAAAAAATTTCAAAACTAACGATTTTTTTCAACAACCTGCTTTATTCTTAAATATGCCTCCCCTATTTCATCATTTATAATTACATAGTCAAAAAAATCATTTTTTTCTAATTCTTCTTTAGCAATTTTCAAACGACTATTTATTTTTTCAATACTCTCTGTTCCTCTATTTATAAGCCTTCTTTTTAATTCTTCTATAGAAGGCGGAGCAATATATATTAACAAAGCATCAGGAAAAATATTTTTAACATTTCTAGCACCATTAACATCTATTTCTAAAATAATACTCTTTCCTTCATTTATTTTATTCATCACAAATGATTTAGAAGTACCATAATAATTACCATTATATATGTTATATTCTAAAAGGTCTCCTATTCTTATTTTTTCTCTAAATTCATCGACTGTTATAAAATTATAGTTAACACCATCAATTTCCCCTTCTCTAGGATTTCTAGTAGTATAAGATACTGAATATTCTACATTTAAATCTTTAATCAACATATTACATAAAGTACCCTTTCCAACTCCAGAAGGACCAGATATTACGATAAGTTTACCCTTTTTCATATTTGCACCTCTAATATAAGTATAACCCGTAATCAGTTGTAAAGCAATTAAATATGTAAATAATAGAAAAAATTAACATTAAAATCCCAAAATAACACATATTTTTCTAATTAGAAATTGTTTACATAAAATATATAAAATGATATAATTAAAATTAACTTTAGGAGGCCAAAAATGAAAATATATAATACGTTAAGTAAAAGGATTGAAGAATTTATACCGTACAGTCAAAAAGAAGTGACAATGTATACCTGTGGACCAACTGTATATCACTACGCCCATATTGGTAATCTAAGGACATACATCGCAGAAGATATACTAGAAAAAACCCTTAATTATCTAGGATATAATGTCAATCGTGTTATGAACATTACAGATGTTGGTCACTTATCTAGCGATGCTGACTCTGGAGAAGATAAAATGGTTAAAGGTGCTAAAAGAGAACACAAAACAGTTTTAGAAATTGCAAAATATTATACCGAGTGTTTCAAAAAAGACTGTGAAAGATTAAATATTAAATGGCCTGATACTGTTGTACCTGCAACTACTTTAATACCTGATTACATAGAATTTATTGAAGGGCTAATGAAAAAAGGATATGCTTATTTAGCCAATGGAAATGTTTACTTTGATACATCCAAATTAAATGATTACTATAAATTAACAAATCATAATGTAGAAGAATTAATTTCTGGAGTCAGAGATACCGTTGAAGAAGATACAAATAAAAAAAATAAAACAGATTTTGTATTATGGTTTACAAAATCTAAATTTGAAGATCAAGAATTAAAATGGGATAGTCCTTGGGGATTAGGATATCCAGGTTGGCACATTGAATGTTCTTGCATTGCCTTAAAATTTTTAGGAGAACATCTAGATATCCATTGCGGAGGCGTCGATAATATCTTTCCGCATCACACAAATGAAATAGCTCAAACAGAAAGTTATATTGGCCACAAATGGTGTAATTATTGGGTACATACAGAACATTTAAATGATACAACTGGAAAGATGAGCAAATCAAACGGTGAATTTTTAACTGTCGATTTACTTGAAAAAAAAGGATATAACCCTTTAGTATATAGACTATTTTGCTTACAGTCTCACTATAAAAATCAATTGACGTTTACATATGAATCATTAGATATTGCTACCAATACATATAACAAATTAATATCAAAAATAAAATCAATAAAAAAAGATGATAGTGAAATTATATTAAGTGAATTTGATAAATATAATAATCAATTCAAAAAAGCTCTTGAAGATAATCTAAATACATCTAATGCACTAACTGTATTATATGATGTTATCAAAAGCAATTTAAATAATAATACTAAGTTAAAATTAATAGAATCATTTGATAATGTATTGTCTCTTAACTTAATACAAGAAGACAAAATAGATGATGAATTGGTTTCTTATATAAAGGAAATGATAGAAAAAAGAAGTGAAGCAAAGAAAAATAAAAATTTTGAAGAAGCAGACTTAATTAGAAAACAGTTAGAAGAAAAAGGAATTATTTTAAAAGATACTAGAGAAGGAACAACTTTTGAGGTGATAAAATAGTGAACTATAACAATTTTTTATTAATTGACTACGGATTACCATTACTTGGTATTATAATAACAGCTATTGCTCAAATATATATAAACAAAAGTTACAGCAAATATCAACAAATTCCAATAAAAAAAAGAATGACTGGTTTCGAGACAGCTAGAGCCATTCTAGATGCTAATGGTCTTAATAAAGTCAAAATAAATAAAATATCAGGAAAACTAACAGACCATTATGACCCAAGAAATAAGACAATTAATTTATCAAGAGATATATATGAAGAATATTCTGTTGCTTCTGTATCTGTTGCCGCACATGAGTGTGGCCACGCTATTCAAGACAAAGAAAATTATACTTTCTTAAGAATTAGAGCATTTTTAGTACCTCTTGTAAATTTTTCATCAAAGTTTGGATATATAGTTGTAATAATAGGATTAATATTTAATATTTTAGGATTAGCAAAATTTGGAATATATCTTTTATTACTAATATTACTATTCCAATTAGTTACCTTGCCTGTTGAATTTAATGCTTCTTCTAGGGCAAATAAACAACTAAAAGCATTAGGCGTATTGGAAGAATATGAACAAAGTGATTCGAAAACTATGTTAAGAGCAGCAGCTTTAACATATGTTGCTTCCCTAATGTCTACTCTACTTCAAATATTAAGACTAGCATTAATAGTAATAGGAAGAGACGACGACTAAACAACACAAAGATTAATTAAATCTTTATGTTGTTTTTATTTATAAGTCGATACCAACATCGTCAAAATCTGGTATAAAGCTCTCACTAACTGTTCCATCCTCTTGAATAAATGCATTACGAATCCCAATATTCCAAGCAAAATCAATAATTTTTTCATAAGTATAAGAGTCAACTTTTTCATTTAATTCCTTATATTTACAAGTTCTAACTGGAGTATATTGATTCATAATACTATAGTAAATATTATTTTCATACTTATCATATAAATATTTTAAAATATTCATACTATCATTTTCACATTTTGGAAGTATCAGATGTCTAACAATAACCCCACTTATAATATTACCATCTTTATCAAAAACACAATTTGGTTTCTGTTTAACCATTTCATCTATAGCTTGACAAGCGTATTCAAAATAATTTTGACAGTTAGAATATTTATAGGCTAAATCGTTATTATAATACTTAAAATCTGGTAGATAAACATCTACAATGTCACTAAGACTCTTTATTGTACTGACTGTCTCATAACCAGAAGAATTATAAACAACTGGGATGATTAATCCCCAACTCTTTGCTAACTTTATTCCCTCAATGATAAGCGGAACATAGTGTGTAGGAGTAACTAAATTAATATTAGTAGCTCCCTTATTTTGCAATTTAATACATATTTTAGCAAATTCATCAACAGTAATTTCTATTCCCTTTCCTTGTTCACTAATGTAATAATTTTGGCAAAAAACACACTTTAAATTACAACCACTAAAAAAAATAGTTCCCGATCCATTTTTTCCAGTAATACAAGGCTCTTCCCACATATGTAAATAAGCCTTAGCAATTTTAATTTTATTACCCGATTTACAAAAGCCAATCATCCCCATATTACGATTTACTAAACACATACGAGGACAAATATTACATTTATTAAAATAATCACCCATAAACATCACAAACTTATTTTATCACAAATTTGACTATTTTTATTTTTTTTTATATAATGACAATGGTGATTTTTGTGAAAATTTTAGATGTTAAATTAACAATTTCAGCCGTAAGATCAAGTCAATTTCCAACAGATAATAAAAATGAGTTCTTACTAGTTGGAAGATCTAATGTTGGAAAAAGTAGTTTTATTAATACATTAATAAATAGAAAAAATTTTGCTAGGACCAGTGCTAAACCAGGTAAGACCCAAACTCTAAATTTTTATTTAATTAATGAATTTTTCTATCTTGTTGATGCTCCAGGATATGGATTCGCTAGAGTAAGCAAAAAATTAAAAAATAAATTTGGGTTAATCATGGAAGACTATCTAGAATCCAGAAGTAATTTAAAAATGGTTTTCATGTTAATTGACTTTAGACATAAACCAACTGAAGATGATGTTTTAATGTACAACTATTTAAAGCACTATAATATACCAGTAACTATAATATGCACTAAAGTAGATAAAGTAAATAAAAACACACACCCAAAAAATATTAATATTATAAGTAAAACACTAGAAATTGAGCCAGATAGATTAATATTATTTTCTAGTATTACGAAAATGGGAAAACAAGAAATATATAACAAATTGATTGAAACGCTAGAAATAAAGTAAAAGGAGGTACAGTATGAAGTTACCAACAGTTGCCTTGGTAGGTAGACCAAATGTCGGAAAGTCAACAATATTTAATAAACTAATAGGGAAAAAAGTATCTATAATTGAAGATACACCAGGTGTGACAAGAGATAGAATATATGGCGATGTTACATATAAAAATTATAAATTTCATCTTATTGATACAGGAGGAATAGACATAACAGATGGTGATTTTAATAAAGAAATAATTATTCAAGCATCTATTGCTATAGATGAAGCAGACATTATAGTATTTATAATAGATGGCAAAGCAGAACTTAATGCTAATGATTTTAAAATACGAGATATGTTGAAAAGAAGTAATAAAAAAGTTATTTTAGCGGTAAATAAAATTGATAATGAAAAAAGGAAAAATGATATTTATAGTTATTATGAATTAGGTTTTGATAACATTATTCCCGTAAGCGGTGAACATAGCTTAGGACTTGGCAATTTATTAGATGAGATAACAAAAGATTTTGTAGAAAAAGAAGATGCTTCTATAATAGATGATAAAATAAAGTTTTGTGTTATAGGAAGGCCAAATGTTGGAAAAAGTAGTTTAGTAAATGCAATTGTAAATGAAGAAAAAACAATTGTAAGTAATATTGCTGGAACAACAAGAGATGCCATAGACACTCCATTCACGTATGAAAAAGAAGAATACGTAATTATTGATACTGCCGGTATTAGAAAAAGTGGAAAAATTTATGAAAACATTGAAAAATATAGTGTTATAAGAGCAATGAAGGCAATTGAAAGAAGTAATGTATGTGTTGTTGTCATAAATGCCGAAGAAGGAATTATTGAACACGATAAGCACATTGCAAGTTACGCTCTTGAAGCAGGTAAGCCAATTGTATTAGTAATTAACAAATGGGATACTATAAAAGATAAAACTATTGATGAATATACTAAAAAAGTGCGTAATGAATTTCAATTTTTATCATATGTGCCAATTGTCTTCTTATCTGCAAAAACAAAAAAAAGAATACATACACTTATGCCAGAAATAAAAAAAGTATATGAAAACTCAAAAAGAGAAATAAAAACAAGTCTTTTAAATGATGTTATAAGAGATGCTGTAATTTTAAACCAACCACCATCATACAAAGGAAAAAGACTAAAAATTTATTTTGTGGCTCAAAAAGGAATAACTCCACCAAAATTTGTTTTTAATGTAAACAGTAAAGGACTGGTACATTTCTCTTATGAAAGATATCTTGAAAATAAGATAAGAGAATCATTTGATTTAGAAGGAACCCCAATAAAAATTGAATTTAAAAACAAAAATGAACAATAAAATATTATCATTTTAAACAAACAGTCATATAATAATGCATAAGGAGGTAAAATGGGGTTTTCAGATAATTTTTTTAACAAGGTAGAAAAAAAGACCAAAGTTGATAAAAATACTATCCTTTCATTAGCGGAAAAATTGCAAAATGGTAATATGAAAGATGAAAAAACTTTAAAAGAGGTAATATCTACATTATCTGAAGTTACGGGAAGACCTGTTTCAAAGGAACAAGAAGAAAAAATAATAAATGCAGTTATAAATGATAAAGTACCATCAAACATTGATAAATATTATAAATAAACTGTTAAAAATTTTATAAAATATAAATAAAAAAATGGCTTTTAAGCAATTTACTTAAAGGCCCCTTTTATTATGCCTAAATTATAGCTTATTCATTGGTACTATCTATGTTTAAATTACTATAAAATCTTAATTTAATTTTCTTGCTTTTACATATTTTAAAATATCTTTGGAATATAAATTAAATTCTATAAATATAAATTATACAAATTACTATTTTTCCTTTACATTAAAAAAAAATTTTGTTATAATACTTGCTGAGCAGAAGCTCTAAGGATGTTGTATTCAAATAATCAACAAAAATAAGAAGTTCATCCTTGCCTGAAAAGGCCTTAAGACCATAAGGAGGTGTAAAAATGAGAAAATATGAAATTATGTTTATTGTGAAATCCGATTTAGATGAAAAAGCAGTTAAAGACACTGTAAAAAAATTAGAAAAAGCTTTAACTGATAACAACGCAGTTATTACTTTATCAAAAGAATTAGGTCAAAAAGAATTTGCCTATGAAATAAAAGGATTTAAGTCAGGATTCTACTATTTGTATAACATTGAATCAAATAATGATAAAGCAGTAAAAGAATTTGATAGAATAGCTTTAATTGATGAGAATGTTATTAGACATTTAATATTAAATGTTGAAAAATAGGAGGAAAAATGAATAAAGTATTTTTAATAGGAAGATTATCTAGAGATCCAGAATTAAGACATACGACAAGTGGAACAGCTGTCTGTCAAATTAGTGTTGCAATTTCAAGACCAGTAGCACAAGGCAGTGAACCAGTTACTGATTTTATAAACGTAACAGTATGGAATAAACTTGCTGAAAACATTGCAAAGTATCTTTCGAAAGGAAGACAAGTTGCAGTTGAAGGCAGAATTCAAACAAGAAATTATGAAAACAATGAAGGTAAAAAAGTATATGTCACTGAAGTAATAGCTTCTAACGTTGAATTTTTAGGATCAGCAAATGATCAAAATAGAAATATTTCAAGTGTAGCAGAAGAGAATCCTTTTGATAATAATAATTTTGATGAAGTAGAAACAACTTCTGTTGATAATGACCCATTTGCAAGCTTTGGTGAAAAAATAGAGATAAGTGATAATGATTTACCTTTTTAAATAGGAGGAATGAAAATGGCAGAATTTCGTAAAAAGAGAAAAAAAGTATGCTATATGTGTATTGGAAAACCAGTTGATTACAAAAATGTTGAAGTAATTAGTAAATATATAAACGATTCCGGAAAAATCTTACCAAGAAGATTTACTGGAACTTGTGCAAAACACCAAAGACATGTAGCAGAACAAGTTAAACTAGCAAGATTCATGGGATTTATACCATATACTACAAAATAGATATAAACTATCTATTTTTTTAATAAATATAAAGAAAGTAGGTAAGATATGAAAGTAATTTTTATTAAAGATTTAAAAAAACAAGGAAAAAATGGCGAAATCAAAGAAGTTTCTGATGGATATGCTATAAATTATTTAATAAAAAATGGTTATGCTGTTAAATATACTAAAGCAAGTAGTGCTAGATTAAATGAAGATATTAAAAACAAAAAAATTAAAGAAGAACAAGAAATAGAAGCTGCTAAGTTAATAAAAGATAAATTGGCAAAAGAAAATATTATTTTTGAAGTAAAAGCAGGAAAAGATGGTAAAACTTTTGGTAATATATCTACAAAGCAGATAGAAAATAAGTTAACTTTGCTAGGATATAACATTGATAAAAAGAAAATAAAAGCCGATAACACTCTAAATTTATTAGGAGTTCATTATATAAAAATAGATCTTTATAAAAATATAGAAGCTCTACTAAAAATAACAATTAAAGAAAAATAATAAGAAAGATTAGGTATAAAATAATACCTTTTTTTCATAATTAAATGACATATTTCATCTTTTATAGTATAATTGAATATGAAAGTCATTTGACTACATTGAAAGCAGGTGAACTATGAACAAAGGATTGCCAAACAATATTGATGCGGAAAAAGCGTTAATAGGATCACTTTTTTGGTCAAAGGCATCATTACAAAAAGGATGCGAAGATGTAGAAAAAGAATACTTTTATTTAGATAGTAATTCAAAAATATTTGAAGTTATAAAAGATTTATATCAAAAAAAAGTTCCCATAGATGCTAATACAGTTACTACAGAACTTGTCGATAGAAATCTTTTAAATCAAGTTGGTGGAGTTGAATATTTATCAGAAATTATTAACAGTGTTGCCACTGGAGCAAATATAGAATATTATATTGAAACAGTAATTGAAAAATATACGTTGAGAAGGTTAATTGAAACGGCCACAGCAATTGAAAAAAAAGCTAATGAAAATGATGTTGATGTATCAGAAGCTGTTGAAATTGCCGAAAAGGAAATCTTAAACGTTAGTAAAACAAGAAGAACTACTGAATTTAGAAAAATTCAAGATGTACTAAATAAAACTCAAGAAGATATTGAACAATTAGTAAAAAATAAGGGAAGAATTACTGGTTTAACAACGGGGCTTAAAGATTTAGACAATATAACAGAAGGCCTTCATGAAACGCAATTAATAATAATTGCTGCTCGTCCTGCTGTAGGTAAAACTGCATTTGCCTTAAATATAGCGGCAGCAGCAGCCAAATCAACCAAAAAAAATATAGCTATATTTTCCCTTGAAATGCCGGCAGAACAACTTGTTCTTAGAATGATTAGTTCATTAGGTCAAATCGATAGTAAAAAGTTACAAACTGGTAGGTTAGAAACAGAAGATTATCGTCGAATTAATGAAGCCGTTAGTCAATTAGCAGACACAAATATATATTTTCACGATGGCACCTCGACAACAGCAAGTGAGATTTTTGCAAAATGCAGAAGGTTATCAACTCAAGGTGAAGGTCTTGGACTAGTAGTCATCGATTATTTACAGTTAATTGATTCATCAGGTAAATATCAAGGCGCAAGACAACAAGAAATTTCAGAAATTTCTAGAAAACTAAAAACTATGGCCTTGGAATTAAATGTTCCGGTTATTGCTTTGTCACAATTATCTAGAAATGTTGAAAAAAGAGAAGATAAAAAGCCAGCTTTAAGTGATTTAAGAGAGTCTGGAGCAATTGAACAAGATGCCGATATTGTAGCAGCTCTACATGTGCCAGAACAAGATATTCCGCAAACTGATGATAATATTCCTACACCAATTCAATTAATTTTATTAAAACATAGACAAGGACCAACAGGAACTATAGACATGTTATTTAAAAAGAAAACATCGACATTTTTGTCACTAAAAAAGGATGGTGGTAATAGTGAAAAGTAAATGGAGTTTTAGTATCATCTTTGTAGTTGCTATTTCAATATTGAGCATCTTTTTATTAGGTTCCAAGCTAACTGAAAATAAAACCCCCATTGAAGTTTATGCCGTTTATTTATCTGGGCAAAAGATAGGCACAGTTAAGTCAAAGGATGAGTTTAACGAATACATAAACAAGCAAGAAGAAAAATTAAAGGCAAAATATGGTGTTGATAAAATATATACTCCAAAAGGAGTTGAAATAAAGAAAATAATAACTTACAACAATGAATGTAACACCAATGAAGAAATTTATAATGAATTAGTAGACAAGCAAAATTTTACTATTAAGGGAATTATAATAGAAATTGAAAAAGAATTAACAAATGAAGATAATCAAGAAGAAAAAACTGAAACACTAACGATAAATGTAATAAATAAAGAGATGTTTGATGAGGCAATAGTAGATATAATTAAGGCCTTTGTAGATAATGAAGAATATACTAAATTTATGAATTCAACGCAAGAAGAAATTACTGATACTGGGGAAATTATTGAAGACATTTATATTAAAGAAAACATAACATATAAAGAAGGATATATTTCCACTGATGAAGAAATATTTACCGAAAAGGCAGCTTTGACTAAATATTTGTTGTATGGCACAAACGAAGAACAAGCAACCTATATAGTAAAAGAAGGAGATACTATCGAATCTATTGCTACAGCAAATAAATTAAATACTCAAGAATTTTTAATTGCTAATCCAGAATTTACTAGTGAAAACAATTTGCTATATGAATCACAAAAAGTAATAGTAGGATTGATAGATCCCGTAATTAGTATAGTAGTTGAAAAGCACTCTGTTCAAGAAGAAGTACAAAAATATGCTACTGAAATTAAATACGATGACGAATTAGTTATTGGTTATTCTTATACTGAAAGAGAAGGGGAAGATGGCTTAGATAAAGTTACTAGAAAATATCAATATATAAACGGACAATTAGCAGATGTAGCATTAGTAAGTAGTGAAGAAATAAAGCCATCAGTTAGTAAAATTTTAGTAAAAGGAGATAAATATGTTCCTGATGTTGCTGATTTATCATATTGGGCATGGCCAACAAGTACACCATATACGATAACAACTTACTATCAATATCGTTGGGGTTCATTCCATGCTGCAATTGATATATATGTTGGATTTGGGTCTCCAATTTACGCCGCAAATAATGGAACCGTTTACGCAGTAGGAAGCGGTTGTGTTCGTGGAGCTACTGGTTGTAATGGAACTAGAGGAAATTATATTATTATAAATCACAATGCAGGCAATTATTATACACAATATATGCACCTAAATACTATTTTAGTAAAACCAGGTCAAACAGTTTCTAGAGGGCAAAAAATTGCTACTATGGGAAATACTGGATATGTTGTACCAACTCCAGCTTATGGTTCATCTTCATATGCTGGAACACACTTAGACTTTGGAGTATGGAAAGGTATACCATATAATGGTGGTTATACCATTAATCCATTAAATTTATATTAATGAAAGTATGCGTTTTATCAAGCGGTAGTAAAGGAAATACAACATATATTGAAACAAAAAATACTAAAATATTAGTAGATGCCGGAAATAGTAGCAAATATATAATGCAAAAATTAATAGAGTTAAATATTAATCCTACAGAAATAGATGCAATACTAATTACACACACACATGTAGATCATATAAAAGGATTACCAGTTTTATTAAAAAAAATAAATCCATGCATATATATATCAAAAAAAATGCTTCCACATATGGAATATTTAGAGAACTATGTTATTATAGATTGTGAAGAATTCAAAATAAAAGACTTGCAAATAAATGTTATAAAAACATCACACGATACTGAAGAATCATTAGGATATATAATTAATGATGAAAATAAATCTGTTGTATATATTACCGATACAGGATATATCAACCGCAAATACTTTGACATTTTAAAAAATAGAGATGTTTACATAATGGAAAGCAATCACGATGTTGAAATGTTAAATAATGGGCCATATCCTTTTGAATTAAGACAAAGAATTCTATCAGATAAGGGACATTTATCAAATTATGATTCCGCAAAATATTTGTCACAATTTATAGGAGATAAGACAAAATATATTCTACTGGCTCACTTATCAGAAGAAAATAATACTAAAGAGTGTGCATATAATACTTTAATGAGTAGATTGAATAAAGAAAAAATTGAAGTAAAAAATATTATAATAACAAGTCAAAACAAAGAAACCGAGCTAATAAATATTTAACTCGGTTTTTAAATAAGAAGCAAAATAATATAAAATCTTGCAAAATAATAAAATATATGGTATCGTATAGTTGAACCAAAAAGGGAAAAACACATAAAATATACAAGGAGGTTAAAATGCCTAAAATAAAGATTGAGGGAGGTCATCAACTAACAGGTACAATTACCGTAAGTGGTGCTAAAAATAGTGTTGTAGCATTAATCCCCGCAGCAATACTATGCGACGAAATTGTCACTATAAGTAATGTACCAAACATAACTGATGTTGATGATTTAGAAAAAATTTTATTACACTTAAATGCAAAAATAGATAGAGATAAAGAAGAATTGGTTATTGATTCTAGTAAAATTGAAAATAAAGAAATAACCCAAGAATTATCAAAAAAGCTAAGAGCATCTTATTACTTTATGGGAGCCTTATTAGGAAGGTTTAAACATGTTGAAATGTATTTTCCAGGAGGATGTGCTATAGGAGCAAGGCCTATAAACCTTCACCTAAAAGGATTTGAAGCCCTTGGCGCAAAAGTAATTGAAGAAGATAATCATTTTATAATAAAAGCAGATAAATTGAAAGGGAATAATATATATTTAGATTTTCCTAGCGTAGGAGCTACTATTAATATAATGCTTGCAGCAGTAAAAGCAAAAGGAAAAACCGTCATCGATAATGCCGCTCAAGAGCCAGAAATAGTTAATGTTGCAACATATTTAAACAATATGGGCGCTAAAATAAAAGGTGCTGGAACAAGCACAATAACAATAATTGGTGTAAGACACTTACATAAATGCTACCACGAAGTGATTCCAGACCGAATAGAAGCTGGAACCTACTTGATAATAGCGGCGCTATTAGGAAAAAATTTAAAAATTGACAATATGATTCCTAGTCACTTAGAAGCATTAATTGCCAAATTAACAGAATCTGGTGTTGATATGGAAATCGGCTTGGATAATATAATTGTAAATAAAGTAGGAAAATATAAAGCAATAGATATAAAAACATTAGTATATCCAGGATTTCCGACAGATTTACAACAAATTATAACAACATTTTTAACACAATGTAAAGGCAAAAGTATTGTTGAAGAAACGATATATGAAAATAGATTTCAAAATTTAAAAGAGCTAAATAAAATGGGCGCTAAAACAAAGGTAAAAAAAGATAATCGTAAAGCCATAATAAAAGGAGTAACCAAACTAAAAGGCGCAAATGTTACCGCTACTGATTTAAGAGGAGGCGCATCTTTGCTTGTAGCTGCTCTAATCGCTAATGGAACAACAACAATCGATAATATCTCGTATATTTTAAGAGGATATGATAAAATTATAGAAAAATTAACTGAAGTAGGTGCTAAAATAGAATTAATATAAATATTATTTAATAGTGATAAATATGAAAAAAATAATACTTATATTATTTCTTTTTCTTTTATTATATTCATGCTATTTTATATATAACATTACTGAGACAGATAAAATTTACTATACTTCTATTGGAGATAGTATATCTATAATAAAAGATAGTGATAAATTAGAAAATATTGATGAATACAATACTATTTTTACCAATAAAGATTATCGTATAGTAGACTTACTAAATACAATAAAGTATAATGAAGAAATTGAAATTGAAGATAATACTGTATCGATTCATCAAATATTAAAAAAATCTGATGTTATTATATTATCTATTGGAATGAATGATATTTACTCAAAATTAAATGATAATATCAAAGAAATATATACATATATAAACAATATGATAAATAATTTAGAAATAATCTTATCAGAAATAGATCGTTATGATCATACACAAGTTTTTGTTTTAGGGTACTATAATATAACAAATAAACATGATGATATATATACATATCTAAATTATAAATTAAAAAGAATTACCAATAAATATGAATATCAATTTATAGATTTAAATGAAGCATTTAATAAAAATCCTATTTATTTTGAAAAAAACAATAATTACTACCTAAGTAATAAAGGATATGACAAAATAATGCAATTAATAGTTGCCAAATTAAAAAATAACTGATATAATATTAAAAGAATTTATTACTATGACTTAATTTGTCATGGCGAAAGGAGAAAGAAATGAAGAAAAATATTCATCCAAATTATGTTGATGCTACTGTAACATGCGCTTGTGGAAATACATTTAAAACAAAATCTACAAAAAAAGAAATAAATGTTGAAGTATGTTCCGCATGTCATCCTTTCTATACAGGAACACAAAGTAATACTACTAGAAAAGGACAAGTAGATAAATTTAATAAAAAATATGGATTTACAAAATAATCACTATATTTAACATTTAAAATATACTTTTATAAAATAATATAATATCTAAATATAAAAGTATATTTTTTTTTATAAAACGTAAATACTTTGTCAAAAAATATTCCATCAATTGACTTTATAAATTAATAAGGATATTATTGAATTAGTAAAATATAATTAAGAAAGGATGAAATAAATGAAAATTGGAATAGCTAATGATCATAGAGGAGTTAAAACAAAACAGTTTTTGACAGAATATTTAACAGAATTAGGATATAATATAATAAACTATGGTACCGATAATGAAACACCTGCTGATTTTCCTGATTATGCTAAAAAATTAGGTAATGGCATATTAAATAATGAGGTCGAATTAGGAATAGCTATTTGTGGAACAGGAATTGGAATGAGCATAGCTTTAAATAAAATGAAAGGTATATATTGTGCCAAAGTTTCAACAAATAGTGAAGCAGCTTTATCGAAAGCACATAATAATGCCAATGCCATAGCAATATCAGAAGAAATGGATAAAGAATTGATGAAAGAAATTATTAAGACTTTCATTGAAACTCCATTTAGTAACATAGATAGATATGTTATTAGAAATAATAAAATAAAGGACATAGAAAATGCTTGAATTTTTAATTGACATTATAGTATTAATAATTATTATTTGGGCAGTAGATTCTATTAATTTAAATGTCATTTTTAAAAAAAATCGTCCATATCAAGCAAGAACAATCTATATTATAATTATCTTCAGTTTAACATATCTAACATCAAATTTTATTTTATCATTTATGAATAGTTTAAATTAAAAACAAGGAAGTATAAGTAAAGAAAAGAGGATATATGAAAAAGATAATAATTTTTATAACATTACTTATTTTTATTCCTTTTTTTATTGTCATAGTATACAATAAAAGTTATAAAGAAATTGAATTAAACTATATTAATACTAGATATATAAGAGTAAAAAGATTGAAAACAAATGAAATAGAAGTCATTCCATTAGAAAACTATATCGTAGGTGTTTTGGCTGGAGAAATGCCAATAGATTTTGATTTAGAAGCATTAAAAGCACAAGCAGTAGCTTCTAGAAGTTATGCTTTAAAAAGAATGGAGTATAATAAAGAACAAGAATACGATGTAGTTGACAGTATCTTAAATCAAGTATATCTAGATGAAGAATATTTAAAAAAAGCATGGGGAATAAACTATGTAAAAAATATTAATAAGCTAAGAACGGCCGTTAATCAAACGATAGATCAATATTTAGAATATAATGGCTCCGTCGCAGATGCTCTCTTCTTTTCAACCAGCAATGGATATACAGAAGATAGCGACTTAGTATTTAATTTTGAATGTGACTATTTAAAAAGTGTTGATAGTCCATGGGATAAGGAAGTATCTAGCGCATATAAAACAACGGTAACAATGTCATTAGAAGATTTTTATAAAAAATTGGATCTTCCATATAATAAAAATTTAAATATTGAAATAATTAAAAGAAGTAGTTCAAATAGAATACTTCTTTTAAAAATAAATGACAAAGAATTTAAAGGAACAGATGTATATAATAAATTATCTTTAAAATCTACAGATTTTGATATTGAATTATATGGAAATCAAGTTAAAATAACGACCTTAGGATATGGCCACGGTGTTGGTATGAGCCAATATGGAGCACTTGGCATGGCAAAACAAGGATATACTTATGAAGAAATATTAAAACATTATTATCAAAATGTAGAAATAACAAAATTAAAAAATTAAGTATATATTACAATTTTCTGTTAAAACTTATATTAGGTGATGAATATGAGTAAAAGAGTTTTAAAAAAAGCAGTAGTACCTGCTATATATGGAGTAGCTATATGTATACTTGGAACAAGCATGTATCTAATAGAACGTGCTGTAAATGATAATCGATTTAAAGACAGTGAAAATATGGAATATGTAGATAACGAAATCGTAACTGATAAAGAATATATTCCAGTAATAAATGAGGATAATACTATTTTAAAACCATTCTTAAATGATAATATTACAGTAAATAAATCATTTTATGATTATGAAGCAGAAACATCAAGTCAAGAAAATTCAATCATTTTTTATGAAAATACATATATGCAAAATTCAGGAATAGATTATACAAGTAAAGAAGCATTTGACGTAATTGCTATCCTAGATGGAACAGTTATTGAAGTTTCTGATAATGAGATTTTAGGAAAAACTATTAAAATAAGACACAACAATGAATTAATTAGTACATACCAAAGTTTATCAGATATTAGTGTAAAAGAAAATGATACAATATTAAGGGGTCAAGTAATAGGAAAAAGTGGAACTTGTAATTTATATAACAAAGATTCTAACTTACATTTTGAACTATATTACCAAGGAAAAAATGTTAATCCAGAAAATTATTATAATAAAACACAAGATGAATTATAGGCATATGCCTTTTTTTCAAATAATATAATTGAATAAAAGGGGTAATTTATTTTGAGTAAAGATATAATTAATAGAGTGATAAAAGTGGCCAATCACATAATTTGTACAAAGGATACAATAAGAAAAACAGCAAAAACTTTTAACATCAGTAAAAGTACTGTTCACAAAGATATTCAAGAAAGATTAATGTTAATTGACATTAATTTGTATAATCAAGTTAAAGAAATAATGAATGATCATATAAAAACAAGACATATTTTAGGCGGCGAGTCAACAAGACAATTATTTTTAAGAAAAAAACATATTACATTGTAAAAAGATGTTAATATATGGTAAAATATACATGAAAGGGTGATTTTATGTTTAATAAAGACATTGGAATAGACTTAGGAACAGCAAATGTTTTAATATACATCAAAGGCCAAGGCATCGTCTTAAATGAACCTAGTGTAGTTGCCATAGATTCAGATACTAAAAGACCACTTGCCGTAGGAACAGAAGCAAGAGAAATGCTAGGAAGAACACCCGGTAAAGTAAAAGCCATAAAACCCATGAAAGATGGAGTTATAGCAGATTTTGAAACTACGGAAGTAATGCTAAATTATTTTATAAAAAAGGTAAATGGTAAAAGTTTTTTTCAAAGGCCACGTATTTTAATATGTTGCCCATCTAATATAACACAAGTTGAAAAAAATGCAATTAAAGAAGCCGCCGAAAGAACGGGAGCTAAAAAAGTATTTCTCGAAGAAGAGCCAAAAGTAGCTGCAATTGGAGCGGGAATGGACATATCAAAACCATCTGGTAATATGGTAATCGACATTGGTGGAGGAACTACAGATATAGCTATTTTATCATTAGGTGGAATAGTTGAGAGTGCATCAATTAGAATCGCAGGTAATGCTTTTGACAATGACATTATTAAATTTATTAAAGACAAATATAAATTATTAGTAGGAGAGAGAACAGCAGAAGAAATAAAAATAACCATAGGAACAGTATTCCCTGGTAGTAAAAATGAAAAAATGGAAGTCAGAGGAAGAGACTTAGTTACTGGGTTACCGCACACAATAACGTTAAATAGCGAAGAAATAGAAGAAGCACTACGAGAAAGTGTCTATACTATTATTCATGCTGTAAAAGGAATTCTTGAACAAACGCCACCAGAATTATCGGCAGATATAATTGACAAAGGAATTGTCTTAACAGGTGGTGGATCACTTGTAGATGGTTTTAATCAAATATTAGCACAAGAATTAAAAGTACCAGTATTTACAGCAGAAAGCCCACTAACGTGTGTTGCAGAAGGAACAGGTGTACTCCTAGACAATATCCATATGATAGAAAGATAAAAAGTAATGGTTAATCAATAAAACCATTACTTTTTAATTTACTTTCAATTTCTTCGACACTAACATCATCGCCTTTAATTCTTGTCGCAGCAGAAATTTCTTCACCATCTTTGAGAAAAACGGTAACAGGTGTAGAATCAAAATTTATATAAGTTATAAAATTTTTCCCTTCCTCTTCACTAAATAGATCCGATTCTACAAAATAGACTGTTAAATTATGCTTTTTTGCAATTTCGTCTATTATAGGTTTATACCTAGCACAATGGAAACAAGTAGTTTGACTGATAACTAAAATAAATGTATCTTTATTATTAATTTTTTCAATCACTTCATCATAACTTAATTCTACTAAATTTGATTTATTAATAATTTTATCAGCAACAATAGCACCAATAAGAATAATAAAACAAATTACACATAAAATAATTATTTTAAATTTTAATTTCACAAAATCACCAATATAATAATAACACGTAATATTTTTATTTACAATATTTTTCTAAATATTCTTCTAAAGTAACATTATTAAAATATATTTCCTCAGCTATTTTCCCCACATATCGATAATGCCATGGCTCATAATTGTATCCCGTTATATCTTCTTTACCTTTTGGATATCTCAATATAAATCCATACTTATACGCATTATTTCTAAGCCAAGTATCTTCTTCCATATCTTCTATTTCATGTTCGACATAACACTTTTCATTTTTATATACACAAATATCAATTGCAAGACCAGTTTGATGCTCAGAACACCCAGGTTTAGCAATGCTTCTAAAAGTATAAGCAAAACCCTTATCATTAAGTGACTTATTATATAATTTTTCTTGATAAATATATTCTCTATAACCACTCATGATGTCAATATTGTACCCCAAATCATTCATATCAGATGCCATTTTTTTAAAATTTTTATAAACCATATCAGCAACTAAAATATTATCCCTATATTTACTATCAGCATTAACTAAATTATCAGGTACATATGTCTTACTTAATGCATTATCTTTATTTACCAACATAAGAAAATTCATACTTTTCACCTAATATATTATATTTATTAATTAAAAAAATGTTCATTTATAATAAAAACTATATTTTGGTAATACTTTTATGCTTTGCCATCATTTTTTTAATTCCATATGGATGTGGAAAGGCGATAGTAACTAAATTTTTTTCTGTAGAAACAACAACCCCTTCCCCAAATTCATCATGTTTAACATGATCTCCAATATTATAAGAAACATCATCGTATCTAAACATGTTTCCTTTTAAAAAAGAATTAACTTTATTAATGACACTTAATTTGTTATTTTCAATTTCTAAGTATCTATTATCAATTTCTTCCATAAATCTACTCGGCATGTTTAATTGTGTATTACCAAATAACATCCTTTTTTTTGCATTTAACATCCATAAATTTTTTTTAGCTCGTGTAATAGCAACATAACAAAGTCTTCTTTCTTCTTCAATAGCGGCTTGTGTTCCTTCATTAATAGAGTTATAATGAGGAAACAACCCCTCTTCCATACCTACAATAAAAACATTATCAAATTCTAATCCCTTAACGGCATGAACCGTCATCAAACTAACTTTATTATTACTATCTTGATGTTCAGAAACATCGCTAACAAGTGAAATTTCATTTAAAAAATCACTTAAAGAAACAATCCCATACTCTTCTTCATATCCCTTAGTAATTGATTTAAACTCTTCTAAGTTTTCTAATCTAATTTCTGATTCTAAAGTTTTTTCATTTATTAGTTCTTCTCTTAAACCACTTTTCTCAAGAATTAAGTCTACTATTTCAGTTAAAGTTAAACTTTCGCTTTCTTTTTGAATCTCAAAAATTAAATTTTTAAATGATAATTCTTTTCCACTTTCAATGGCATCAAACAAAGAAACTCCCATTGAGTTAGCATTTTCAGTCAGGCTTTCAATTGTCTTATTACCAATTCCACGCTTTGGAGTATTAATAACTCTTAACAAACTAACATCGTCTGCTGGGTTACTAATTAGTCTTAAATAGCACAATAAATCTTTAATTTCTTTTCTATTATAAAAATAAAAACTACCAACAACCCGGTAAGGGATTCCATTTTTAAGCATCTCTTCTTCAATCAATCTAGACTGTGCATTAGTTCTATATAATATTGCAATATCCTCATAATTAACATTATTACCATGAAGCTCTTTTATTTTACTAGATACAAATTCGCATTCATCCTTATCAGTTTCAGTTTTAATGTATTTTACTTTACTTCCAATATCATTATTACACCATAAATTTTTATCCTTTCTCATTTTGTTATGTCTAATAACACTATTAGCAGCATCTAAAATATTTTGTGTAGACCTATAATTTTCTTCTAACAAAACAACTTTAGCATCCGGGTAATCTTTTTCAAAATTTAAAATGTTTTTATAATTAGCCCCCCTAAAAGCATATATAGCTTGATCATTATCACCAACAACAAAAATATTTTTATGATTATTACAAAGCATTTTTGTAAAGACATATTGTGCTTCATTAGTATCCTGATACTCATCAATTAAAACATACTTATATTTTTCTTGATAATACTTAAGAATATCAGGATTTAATTTAAATAATTTAATAGGCAATGCAAGTAAATCATCAAAATCAACAGAATTGTTAATAAGAAGTTTATTGTTATAATATTCATAAACAGAAATGATATTGCGATCAAATTCCATTTTAGAATATTCTTTAGGACTTAATAATTCATTTTTAGCAGAACTAATTTTATTTCTAATATCTTTAGCATTATAAAATTTTGGATTTAAATTTAATTCCTTCATAATTTTTTTAATAACTGTCAAAGTATCATCACTATCTAAAATAACAAAATTGCTTTTATATCCCAGTCTTAGATAATTTTCTTTAATAATTTTAAGCCCTAAAGAATGAAATGTAGATATTTGTATACTATTAGCTTGAGCACCAATTAATTTTACTACGCGTTCTTTCATTTCTTTTGCAGCCTTGTTAGTAAAAGTAATAGCTAAAATATTATTAATATCTATACCGTTTTCTATTAAGTAGGCAATTCTATTTGTAAGAACTTTTGTTTTTCCTGAACCAGCACCAGCTAATACTAACATAGGGCCATTCAAATGTTTAACAGCAACTAATTGTTCTTTATTTAAACCTAATAGATTCATAACTCCTCCTCGTAAAAAATATGCATATAAACATAAAGAAAAAAATAAAATTAAATATAATCATATTTATATTCAAAAAACATTATAACATAATTAAACATATTCTAAAATATTAATTGACTAAAAACAATAATTTATTTATAATACAAAAAAAGGAGGTATCATAATGAAAGTACGAGAAAAATTAAGAAAAACACTTGAAAGATCAGATAAAAAATCTGTAACAGTATATATTGTAATAAGGTTTTTGATATTAATTTGTTTAGTAATGCAAATCATCCATAATCAATGGAATAATGCTTTTTTATGTTTACTAACATTAATTTTAATAACTACGCCATTTATAATTGAAAAAAAATTTAAAATAGATCTTCCTAACACATTAGAAACAATTATTATTTTATTTATTTTTGCAGCAGAAATACTAGGGGAGATTAATAATTTCTTTAATATTTTTAAACATTGGGATACAATGCTACATACATTAAATGGCTTTATTTGTGCAGGAATTGGTTTTTCTTTAGTTGATTTAATAAATAAAAATTCCGATAAAATAAAATTATCACCAGCATATTTACTATTAGTGTCATTTACGTTTTCAATGACTATTGGCGTAATGTGGGAATTTGGTGAATATACAATGGACAAGGTATTTTTGACAGATGCTCAAAAAGATACTCAAATAACAGATATATCATCTGTATATTTAAATGAAAATGGTGAAAACAAATCGGTTATTTTGAAGGACATAGAATATACTAAAATTTATTCAAAAGACCAAAATGGAAAGACTATTGAAACTACTATAGGCGGTTATTTAGATATTGGCCTAAATGATACAATGGCAGATTTACTTGTTAATTTTCTTGGAGCAATTATTTTTAATTTAATTGCCTATCTATATATTAAAGATAACGAAAAATGGCAATTTGTAGAAGGGTTTATTCCTACGAAAGTAAGAAAGGTAAAAAAATAATAGAAAGGAATACTATATAATATGAATAATTTAAATATGAAATATGTTTTAAAAAGAGTATTAGCGTACATGATAGACATAGTTATAATTACTATTCTTGCGACCCTTATAACAAATATTCCATATTTTAATAAAAATTATCAACAATACCAAGAAAAATATAAAGATTATCAAGAAATATATCAAAATTATATTAATTTAAAAAATATCCTAAATGATATGTATCAAGATAAACAAATAAATGAGGAAGAATACTCAAAATTTATAGAAAATGAGATATGCACAGATATCATTGTAAAATATTATGAAGATGAAAAAATTACAAACGAAGAATATAATAATTTAATAGAGAAAATTGATGAAAATTACACTATTCAAGCAAAAGAATACAATTACCAACTACAAAAATTAGGAATATATAATTCAGTGATAACATTAATAGTTACATTGTTATATTTTGGCATTTTTCAGTATTTTTATAAAGGCAAAACAGTAGGGAAAAAACTTTTCCATTTAAAAATAGTATCTATAAACAATAAAAAAATAACAATTTTAAAATACATATTAAGAAGCTTGATTATTAATAATATTTTATTAAACGCAATTAATCTAATTATTTTAATATATATGTCACAAAACAACTACGAAAAAATAACAAATATCATTAGTATTCTAATTAGCTTATTAGAAGCTATTACTATATATTTAGTAATTTTAAGAAAAGACCATCGAGGATTGCATGATTTAATATTTAAAACTAAAGTTATTGCAAATAATTAATAAAATTAAAAAATCTCTTGTTATATAAATAATATGAAAACCTCGTTTCTTGGACAAAATAGAAACGAGGTTTTCATATGTCTAAATTAAGTTATGAAGATAAAATTAATATTTATGAAGAAAGAAAAAAAGATTAAATGTATCTAAGTTATCTAAAAAATATAAGGTAGATTCTTCAGTAGTAAAATATTTAATTAGATTAATAGATAAACATGGATATAATATTTTAAGAACTACTAACCATAAAATACAAAATTAAAAATTATGCACATTAATTTTTTTATATTGGTAATTTTAATTCAATGGATAAAGATACATATAAAATATTAATTTATTGACACAGACACATATGTTTAATATATTAAAACTAATTAGTTAGTCTAATTCTTTTGTGTATAGTTGAAAGAGTTCTTACATTTTTATATCAATTAAGAAAATCCTAATAATTTTCTAACAAAACAAAAAAGGTAGTAATATAATTTGTTATTTTTGCCTAATATTTTCAATTTAAAATACTAAAATTACCTTTTCCCGTTTTGAATTTCAACTACATTAAAACCGGCACTTTTTGCTTCTATAATGCACTGATCATTATTAAAATGCATGCAAAAAACTTTACTTTTAAATTCTTCTGGAATTTGTTTTTTTAAAGTTTCTATATATAGGTGTACATTATTTGAAAAATTTGCAGTTGTTGTATCAACATATAATCTATCTATATTTTTACCACTTGTTATAAATGACTTTATCGTTTCAATATCTCTAGTATCTCCAGAATAATAAACCAATCCATTTAAAGTTTTAAATAATAATCCATAGCAGCTTAGTACATCGCAATGGCTAGTTTCAATATATCTAATACTTTGAAAATTTGAAAATTTATTATCGTATTGATCTTCATCAACATAATTATACATTGCAGGGGTACATCCAAAACCCTGCAAAATTTTTTCGATATATATTAGATGTTTAGCCCTTCGCTTCATAACTATATATAATGGCTTTCCCAATATGAAATAAGAATATGTTACAAGTGTCCCTAAACTGCCAACGTGATCTGAATGTGTGTGTGTAATCATTAAATTAATGGAATCAATATTTTTTAGCAAATCACTATCAACTAATTTTTCAAACACAGTTTCGCCACAATCTATCAAAAACAATTGATTGTTATCTATGAAATACGCTGAAGTATTGCCTTCTTTTGGATTAAATGCAGATCCTCTACCCAAAAATTTTAAGTTCATAGTATAAAACTCCTTAATTATTTGCTATTCAAAACATTTGCCCTTTGAAATCATTATTTACATCAAAATATAATTTTTGCTTCTGACTTAATCATTCAATTTCTTATTTTTTAAAATGGAAAAAATCAGCGCTTTTAAAGTTAATATTATATATCTAAACATAAATATAATATTCAATGGTGCCGCTTGACAGAATTGAACTGTCCTCTGAAGCTTACCATGCTTCTGTTTTACCACTAAACTAAAGCGGCAAGGTGATTAATAAAATTATATAATAAAAATTAAAGAAAATAAAGAAAAAAATAATATTTATAAGTAAATTTGTTTTTGATAATTGTTAATAGTAAAAAAACGCGTATTTAAACGCGATTTTTTACTATGGCCCAGTAGGTCCAGTTTCACCAGTAGGTCCAGTAGGTCCAGTAGGCCCAGTAGGTCCAGTAGGTCCAGTTTCACCAGTAGGTCCAGTAGGTCCCGTTTCACCAATAGGTCCAGTAGGTCCCGTTTCGCCAGTAGGTCCAGTAGGTCCCGTTTCACCAATAGGTCCAGTAGGTCCCGTTTCACCAGTAGGTCCAGTTTCACCAATAGGTCCAGTAGGTCCTGTATCACCAGTAGGTCCAGTAGGTCCCGTTTCACCAGTAAGTCCAGTAGGTCCTGTATCACCAGTAGGTCCGCTAGCACCGGTATTACCAGTAGGCCCAGTAGGTCCTGTTATGCCAGTAGCACCAGTAGCACCGGTAGGTCCAGTAGCACCAGTAGCACCGGTAGCACCAGTAGCACCAGTAGCACCGCTAGCACCAGTAGCACCAGTAGCACCGGCAGGAATTACAAAATTTAATATCAAATTTTCTGCGGTTCCTACGTTTGTCACGCTTGCATTGGTGCCAGGGGCTCCAGTGGTTGTTGTTCCGATAGAAATTGTAGCAGGACCTGCAGGTCCAGTAGGTCCGGTAGGACCGATATTGTTACCAGTGCAACATCCAACTATAGGCCTATTTTTGCTATCTCTTCTTATTATTTCAAGTGCTTTTTCAAATCCAGTATTACCTTTCAAAATATCACCTCTCATAATAAAATATGATATTGAAACAAAAATAATAAGTATTTTTAACTAAAATTTAATATATGGAGTTAAAAAATGCTAACTTATAATTTATTTATAATTATTTTAATTTAAATTTTTGAATAATTTATATATTGAAGGAGGTAATAATATAGATTGCTTAATTTTAAAAAACAAAAAATGCGAAATAACAAATTATTATAGTAACAATCACTCTGGCATTGATTTAGTAGGAGAAAATTACACAATAGATAGTATAATTTGTCACAGTGATGGTGTAATAATAGAGATACAAGATGGATTAACAAATAAAAAAGGAAGTACAGGGATTATTTCATATGGAAATTATTTAAAAATAGATCATCAAAATGGATATAAAACTTTATATGCTCATATGGGAAAGGGAATACCGTTCAAAAAAGGAGACAAAGTAAAGAAAGGACAAGTAATAGGGATTATGTCGGATAGTGGAAATGCATATGGAAAGCATTTACACTTTGAAGTGTCTTTAAATAATAAAAGAGTAAATCCCCAAGAATATATCAACAAAGAATTTTCTAATAATGCCGTTCCAATATTAAAATATAATATAGGAGACAAAGTTAAAATTGATGGTGTATATATATCCAGTACAAGTAATGAGAAATTAAAGCCAGCTGTTACTGAAGGAAAAATAACTAAAATAATAGAAAATGCTAGAAATCCTTATTTATTAAATAATGGCGATATAGGATGGGTAAACGACGAATCCATAATAAGTAAAATTGATAATTCTAGCCAAGTAAAATACTTATCTAACATAAATTATACTGGCTTTTCAATAGTAGATGCATTAAATGAAATCAATGTAGATTCATCATATTTAAATCGTTCAAAATTAGCTAGTATAAATGATATTCAAAATTATATAGGCAGTAGTAGTCAAAATGAAAAAATGTTAAATTTATTAAAACAAGGAAAATTAAAATCAGTTTAGTCTTTAAATTAATTATTAGTTATATTTAGGTATCTATAAAATTAAAATATTTTATATATACCTTTTTAGTGTATTAAAATAAAACGAATATTGCTAATTTTTTTGCAAAAAATAAAAAAGTAATGAATAAAAATGTTATAATTAAATATGGAGGTTATTAAATAAATGAATACCATTTTAGCACAAATAACAGCGACTTTAGCATGGACTATATTAATAGCAAGCTACTGGAAAAATAAAGATAATAAATTACTATATTTGCATGTAATTTCTTGTATTTTCTTTGCCCTTAATTACATTTTCTTAACAGCATACACGGGACTATTAGTAGTTGTTTTTGAAATGATTAGAGATATACTTTATATAAAATTTAATGATGATAAAAAAACCTACATATATACATTACCAATTTATGCCTTAATAGGTATATTCAGTTATAATAGCTTTTGGTCTTTATTTTCTATATTTGCATCATTAAATGATGGTTATGCATTAATCTACAAAGAAAAGAAAGTTGTATTCTTAAGTATAATTACCTACATCTTGTGGTTAATATATGATATATATTATATAAATTATGCAAACATAATAGCAGAGAGTGTTCTTATTTTATCAAATATATTTATTTTGATACTGCCAAATAAAAATTTAAAAAATGATAATATAATTACTAAAATTAATAGAAACACAATAAAATAACCAGTTAAAAATATTGAAATGTTAAATAAAGTATTATAGAATATATTTGTATGGAGGAATAATTATGTCAATTACTAGTGTAAAAGAACATTTAAAAAAATACAATTTAGATAATCAAATAATTACTATGAATGAATCTACAGCAACCGTTAAAGAAGCTGCCATAAGTTTAAAATGCGAAGAAAAAGAAATAGCTAAAACATTATCTTTTAAAACAAAAACTGATATAATATTAATAGTTATGGCTGGTGATGTCAAAATAGATAATTCAAAATATCGCGAAAAATTTCATGAAAAGGCTAAAATGCTTTCCTCAGAAGAAGTAGAAATAGAAACAGGGCACCCAGTAGGTGGCGTATGTCCATTTGGAATAAATAAAGATGTAAAATTATATTTAGATAAATCATTAAAAAGATTTAAATATATATATCCAGCCTGTGGTAGCCCCCATAATGCAATTAAGATTAGTATAGATAAATTAGAAGAAGTAACAAATTATCCAGAATGGATAGATGTCTGTAAAGTTAAAGATTAGATATTAAAAAATAAAAATAACAATTATTTAAACCAACAATTATAAATGTATGCAAATAAATATGGAGGCAAATGAATGATAGAAAAAGTAAAATCAGAAATCTGTAAATTGTTAAATAAAGACAATTCAGGATATGGGATTGAACATATATAATATGTAATTAGAAGAAGTATTGCTTTTGCAAAGCAATTTAAAAATATTAATTTAGATATGGTTTATGTTATTGATGTTTTTCATGATTTAGCACATCATATTGATAAAGATAATCATGAAATATTATCTGCTAAATTATTTTATGAAAATGAAACAATGGAACAATTTTTTACAAAAGAACAAAGACAGATTATTAAAAAAACTATTGAAGATCATAGAGCAAGTCTAGAATATGAGCGTAGAAGTAATTACGGGAAAATAATATCCTTTGCTGATAGAAATGTGGATATGATATCATCATTAAGAAGAACACATACTTATACTACTTAAACACTATCCTAATTTAGATTTGGACCAAATGATTAACCGAGCATATAAACATATTTCTAAAAAATTTGAAATAGAAGGTTATGCAAAAAGTTATTGTTATTACAAAAAAATTGAATAGTTTAAAAAAATATAAATGAATTATTAAAGAATAAATACGGGTTGTAGTGAAATATATGGAGGTAAATGGAATTATGGATATTAAAGAAAAAGCAAAAATGTTTGCAATACAAGCACACATGGGACAAATTAGAAAGAGTGAACCAGATAAACCTATGATTATTCATCCAATAGGCGTTGGACAACTATTAGAATCATTTGGTTATGATGATAATGTTGTAGCCGCAGGGTATTTACATGATGTTGTAGAAGATACAAAATATACTATTGAGGATATTGAAAGAGAATTCGGAAAAGATATTGCTACCTTAGTAATGGGTGCTTCTGAGACAGATAAATCATTATCATGGGAAGATAGAAAAAGACATACAATAGAGGAAACTAGAAAATTACCATTTAGAAATAAATTAGTTATATGTGCCGATAAAATAAATAATTTAGAAGATTTATTTTTAAAATTTGAGAAAAGTGGAAATAGAGATTTTAGTGCTTTTAAAAGAGGAGAAGAATCACAAGAATGGTATTATACAAGTATTTACGAAAGTTTGGTATCAGGAGAAGATAAAGAATTACCTATATTTGTAAGATTAAAAGATATATTAGATAAAGTATTTGCAAAAAAAGAAGATTTATTTTTTAGAGATACAATCTTTGTAGATAATCAAGACTATTATGCAAAATTAAAACAATTACATGCCCAAAAGATAGAATTACAAAGACTTAAATCATTAGTTTCATTACCTAAACCATTTGTTATTGAATTTAGTGGAACTCCTAGAACTGGTAAAACAACTACACTAAATAATTTATATGATTTCTTTAAAAAAGGTGGATTTGATGTTTCATTAATAGAAGAATTTACTACCTCAGAAACTTATAAAGAAAAATTTAAAAGTAAATTTGATCAAATGAGTTTAGGTGATAGCAATTTTGCTATTCTTGAAGAAGTTTATAGGCAATTACAAAATGCTATTTCTTCTGGAAAAGAAATTATTTTAATTGATAGATCTATAAATGATAGACAAATTTGGAATTATAGACGATTTATTCGTGGTGATATGCCGGAAGCTCAATATCTTGAGACAAGAGATAAATATTTGGTGATTTCTAAAGAATTAATTGATTTTCTAGTAATTACATATGCCGATCCCCTAGTTTCTTTAAAAAGAGATTATCTTTCAAGTTTAGCATTAGAACCAAGAAAATTTTTAAATGTTGATAATATAGAAGAGTATAATAATAGTTTAAATGCATTACAAGAACTATTTTTAGAAAGTGTAGATTCTATGGCTTTTCTTGATACTTCTGACATGAGTATGAATGATGTTTCAATTGGAGTGACTTCTCAAATTCTTCCTGTTATAAGGAAAAGATATATAAAAGCTTTTCAACAAAAATATAATTTACAATAATAATTAAAAAAGCTGATAAAGAGCATTAACTTATCGCTCAATATCATCTTTTCCTATTATAGATTTATCAATCTTTTTTATACTTCCGTTTATGAAAGTAGGGGTTGTCTTACAAAAATCACAGATAAATTCTAATCTATGTTTAAGAGTCTTTTCAAAAGGTATCCCTTGCTTAATAATATTAATAATAAACACCATCCTTCCTTTAGGATGATTTCTTTGTAACAACAAAAAAATCAATCTCTCGATTGATTTCTATATATCAATGTCCGAAGAGTTCGAACAGATTTCACTATGGAGCGAATCACATACAAGTTACGAACTTTATTCTCTTTCTGTATTCATTATATATTAAAATTAATATATTTTCAATATTATAATTTCAACATTCTCCAATAGTATGTTGTTGTGTCAATGATGTGAAACAAAATTATATAAAAATTTATTCTATATAACTAAATTGCACAATTAACCATGCCAAATTCTTCTAGTCTAGCTCGTTTCTCTTTTGGTGTTAAATATCCTAA
>CALVON010000044.1 GCA_944350315.1 uncultured Bacilli bacterium
GTAAATTAGACTTAACTGAAGAAGAAATGACTGACGCTTTTGGTAATGTTTTTACTGGACAAGTTTGTTACACTAATGGCAAAGATTTTTCTTATAGTGAGTAACATGAAAGGATTGGTAGTATGAATAATAAAGGTTTTATGATGGCAGAAGTTGTTGTAGTGTCGGCAATTGTTTTAGTAGCTATAACTGGATTATATATAAGTTATAATAAGATATATAGTATTTATAATGCGAGAATAGATTACTACGATGTTACCACATTATATCGTCTAGGTTATTACCGAGATATATTAATAGAAAATGATAAAATTGAAGAAGTTTTAGAAACTGCCAATAATCAAAAAGTTGTTGATATATATAATTCAAGTAATGAAAATGTTATATTTCAATTACCACCAACTGAAACTTCTGAATATACAACTGATACTGTTTTTTTATTAAAAAAGGATAAATTTGGAATTGATGCTTTTAACAATAAAGAAATAAATCAAACATTTAAAGATTATATTACCTTTTTATCAGATTCAACTACAATTAATTCAAATTATTTAATGATAATGGAAAGATGTAATACAAATAGTGATAGCAGTAAAAATATAGACGACTGCAGTTATGCCTATTTAGAAATATATGACGGAAATGAATAGGAGAAATAGTATGATAAAAAATAACAAAGGATATATGTTAGTAGAAATAATCTTAGCATCTGCCATAGCTTTTGGGATAGCTTATTTTATTATTGATTTGACAATTAAATTAAAAAATAAAAATGATGATTTAATGGTTGAAACTTTAATGAATACTGATAAAACCATCATTACCAATAAATTGATGACATATATGATCGAAGAAAATGAAAATTTTTCTTGTAGTAATTTATTAAATGAAGGAAATACTATTATATATAATGGTGAAGTTGTAGATGTTGTAAATGACTATGCGACCATTGATTCTATTGATTGTAGTAATACAGTGGGTAAAATAAGTATAAAAATTCCTACAACAGTAGTACAAATGAAAGATCAAAATTTTGATATTGTCGTAGACTATAAATATAAAATAGGTGATATGACACCGCCAACATGTAGTTTAAGCGTTGGGAGTAATAATGTTATAACAGCGAATTATAGTGATAACGATGATGGGAGTGGAATAGCATATTATGGATGGGATAAAAATTATGAAGGAGAAAATAGTAATAGTAAATCAATTACCAATACGGGAGAATATGTTTTTTATGTAACTGATAAAGCCGGTAATTCAGCAAGTTGCAAAAGAACTATAATTAATACAACTTATACCGTAGTATCGTCAACCCCAATATATGTTCCATACTGTAATTATACCTGCTATCGTTTCGGTTCTACATACTATACTCTTTCAAATATTAGATGGTGTGCAAATCCATATCCATCACAATGCACACAATCAGCATCATGGTATGCTCAAGAAGGAAGCAATAATACTTATGGATATGTCTGTCAAAGTGGCTATACAAAATTAAATAATACTTATTGCTACAAGTAGGAAAGGAAAATAATGGATAATAAGAAATATAAAATAATATTAATTATATTAGTCATAATAACAATTATTTTGTCTGGATGTTTAATATATGTTAAATTATTACATGATAAAGATTTTCAAGATAATAACAAAGAGATGAATAATAATAACTATATATTGAGTGATTATGAAAATACTCAAATATTAAATAATCTTATTGGAGATTGGGGCATATGTGATAAAACATCATGCCATGGATTAGAAATAATAAAGAAAGAAAATGCCTATTATTATACATTTTATATGCCTTGGTCTGGTGGCTTTAGGCAAGCTAAAATAATAAGTAATTTAAAAAAAGTAGGAAATAATAAATATGAGATAGTCGGGTATTATGAACCAACAACCGCTGATAGTATATTTGGAGAACAAGAAGCTAAAGAAGAAACAATAACAATAAATATAGATAAGATAAATTCAAATATTATAATAGTAAATAGTAATAATGTATATGAAAAGATAACAGGAGATAGAGAAGATTTTTATCAAGCTAAATTAAATTAAAAAATGAAAGTATAACAATACTCTCATTTTTTATTATTTATATAGCAAGTTATTAGTTTTTATTAGTCCATCTAAGACTTTCATTAGATATATTAAAAATCATCCCTAGAAGTAACATATAAGAAAGTAATGAAGAACCACCATATGATATAAATGGTAAAGTAATACCCATTATTGGTAAGAGACCAATAGTCATTGAAATATTATATATTTGTTGAAATATTAATACACCAATAATTCCTCCAATAGCGTATTTATCAGCATCATTAGTAGTTCTACTAGCATATCCAATCAATGTAAAGTCAAAAAATATTATCACTATTATTAGAAACATTGCTCCCATAAATCCAGTATTTGAAGCAAAAACAGCAAATATAAAATCAGTTTGCATCTCTGGAAAATATATTGGTGTTTGATTTATCCCGTGCCCTAGTATTCCAGAAGAGCCAATTGCAATCATAGAATTATTTAATTGAAAACCACTAGAAGAAGACCAGTTTGTAATTCTATCCATTCTATAGAAAAAAGAAGTTCCAAAAATATCAATAAATAAATCTTGATTAAAATAATAAATACCTAAAAATATACCAAGAAATATTATAAACAGGCTAATTGATATAATAAACCACCTAGCTCTAATTCCACCAATAAATAACATTACAAAACTAATAATTAAATACATAATAACAGCTCCAGTATCTGGTTCAATAAATGTCAAAAATGATGGTATTGCTATAATAATTAATACTTTTATAATAAATTTAAATTCATCTGATGCACTAGGATATTTATTATTTTCATTAAAATCATTAATCATTCTTGCTAAAACAATAATTAAAAATATTTTCATAAATTCACTTGGCTGTAGCGTTCCTAAAAATGGAATTTTAAACCAACAAGTTGCGTTATTGACTGTGATTCCAAAAAATAAAACTAATATCAATGATAAAACTCCAATAATATAAAAAATATAAGCATTATTATATAAAAATTTATTTCCTAAAATCATTGACATATATGCAAGTGTTATTCCTACTAAATACCAAACGATTTGTTTTAAGTACAAATTGCTAAATTCTTCAGAAAGTAAATCTTTAGTGGAAAATATTGAAATTACACTAATTATAAAGAAAATAAATATGGGTATTAATATTCCTAGTTCAACTTTAAATTTAGAAATATTTTTCAACATATCACTTCCTATCTTCGTATTTATATTTTAACACACATACTTAATATTTTATACTAAAAAAAATACATTTTTCATATATTTATTTAGGAGGACTTTTTATGGAAGAAAAACCAAAATTATATCAACATAAAGAAAAAAAAGAATTTAAAAATAATCGCCAAGTATACTATAGTATGGATAAAGAATATACAAATATTATATGGAATAGTAATGATATTAGAAAAAAAATAAACAATATTATTAATTCTCCGTCATTCATATATAGAACAGAAGTAAATATTGTTATTGGAAATGAAACAATAGTTAGAAAAATAATAGGAATTTATAATAATAATTTAGTAACTATTGACAATGAACACATTCCAATTGATAGTATTAAAGACATCTATAAATAAATAGGTGTCTATTATAGGTAAATGATGTAAAAAAAATGACAAGCTATTGAAACAAATTATATGTTTTGATATAATTTAAATATAAGAGTAGGTGATAAAATTGAATAATGTAAATAATGAATATATTGATGGAGACTATAAAAATGGAACAGCCACCGATGGTAGAACATGGGTAGAATGTGGCGATGGATATTATGTATCAGATGACACATATGATTTTTATGTTCCTAAAAATTGTAGTCCAGATACCCCAACTGTTATTTATCGTCATGGTTCTGGCGGTTTCGTTGAAGACCAAAGCAAAGTTATGAACTACTTAGAAAATAACAGCCTTGATGCAGTGGTTGTTATACCTAAAGGCATTGGAAGTTATCAAGATAATTATGAGTCAAGGAACAATTATTTGTATAATGATGTAATACCCGAAATACATCAAAATGAAGGGATAGAAAATTCAAATATTTCAGAAGTAAATTATAGTAATTCATATGCATCTGGAATGCAAGGAATGCTAACAAATATAGAAGAAAATAATGCTCAATCACAAATATACATTTCCATTGACGGCAAAATAGGAAACTCTGATAGCTATGGACTGCAGCAATTAAATAATTTAAGTGATAGTGATATTGCTTTATTAAAACAAAGCGGAACTCAAATAATTGCCTTTGAAAGAGCATCAGAAATAAATGACCCTAATCTGACAAGCACTTTAAAAAGGCTTTCAGAAGCAGGCGTGGAGGTTATGGTAATTACAGGATCAGAAGATCACGGTGAAGAAAGAGATAATGCAATAGCTAATGGTGCGTTTCTTTTAGCAACGGGGGATACGTCGTGTCTTAAGAACTTTAGTACCGAAAATGGTTTTTCAATATATAGAATGCAAGAAAATGGTCAGTATACAAACCTTACAATAGAGCAAGCCACTACAATAATTAATAACAACCTTAGTAGTTCCAATGCGGATAATTCCATAATATCAGTAGAATATCAATTTATAAATTCGTATATGGATAAATTGAAAACTGCTATTAAAGATACTAATATCTTAAGTGTTGGAAATATAACAACTTCAACGAATGGTTCAGCGACTTTATTATCAGCAGTAAATGCATTTAATAGTTATTCAAATAATAGTGCACAGTTTTTAAGTTCATTAAGTGTTTTGCAAAATAACGTTTTAGTAATAGCTCAATCATATGCAAATCTTGATAGTGAATTAGCAGGAACTATAGATTCAAATATAATTAATAGTATTAATAGTATAGATTTATCAAGTGTAAATAAATTTTTTGATACTCCTTTAGCTATTGATATATCAAATAGTGATGGTAATATACTAATAAGCAGAGAAACTTTAAGCAATTTTACATCAGAAAGTAATCTTTTAATAAGTACACTTTTAACAGATATTTCTGATACAAAAGAAATAAAGAGTATTATTGACTCATTTACAAGCGAATCAACAACAAAATTACAAGGTGAAGAGTGGGATATAATTAGAAATAAATGTAATGAATTTAGTGAGTTGTGTGATAAAAAAATAAATTATGCCCAGTCTTTAATAGACGGAATAACTGATGCTTGTAAAAAATTGCTTGACTATTTAGAAGATTATGACGAATTGGATACCTCAAAAATAGATGATTTTGAAAAAGAAAAACAATCTACTATAGAATCTATTAAAAGTTTAAATGAAAGAATTGCATTATTAAAATCAGAAGAAGGAACTTTTCCAATAATGGATGCACAAGGAAGGGTAATTGGTTCATATACTATAGATAATAGTGACTTGATAGCTGCGTGTGAAGAACAAATTAGAATATGTGAAAAAATACAAGCAGAATTAGAAAGGGTTCTTAACAAGTTATATGGACTATCAGGAATAGATAATTCAACATCTGATATTATAACAAATACTGAAAATGAAAATAAAACAGAAAATATTAATCAAGATATTCTATCAGGTACATCTAGCGGTAGTAGCGGTGTTGCTTCAATGCCTAATTATGAAACAGATGTTGGAGATACTGAAATAACAAATAACATACAACAAAATAATCAAAATAAAAATGACACCACAGAAAGTAACAATAGCGCCTCATCAAATAATACTATTTTATCAAACGACAATACCTCATCTAGTAGCAGCAATAACAATGTCTCATCGGATAATAATACCCCATCTAATGAAAATAATGATAATCAAGTAAGTAGTAGTGGTAATAATGCTTCAACAAGTGATGACAGTAATAATGTTGTCTCATCAAATAATAATATTTTATCAAACAGTGATACTTCATCTAGTAGTAGCAATAACAATGCCTCATCAGATAATAATACCACATCTAATGAAAATAATGATAATCAGACAAGTAATAGTGATAATGATACTTCATCTAGTAATAATAATAACAATGCTGCATCAAACAGCAATATATCCTCAACTAGTGATAAGGAGGATAATACTTTATCAGGAGAAAATAATATAGAGACAGATACAGCAACTGAAGAAAGTAATCAATCAGAAAATGTTACTACACCACCGACTCAAGATGAAAACAAAACAGAAAGTAATATCAATCAAAATACAACAATTACTCCAAGTGTCTCAAATGAAAAATCGAATGGTGTAAAATCTACTATACTAAAAGTAGTAGGAGGTATTGGTGTTGCTGCTGGGGCAGTTGGTGGAGCGATTGGTATTAAGAAGAAGATGGATAAAAATAATCAAATAGATGAAGAAGAAAATAATAAAAATGAAGAATAATAAAAAGAACAACAATTTTGTTGCTCTTTTCACTATTCTGTTTTTTTTAAATTAATGCCAATCATTGAACCAACAACACTACTAAAAACAAATAACAAATACATAATCATTATTTTTAAATTAATACCCGTGTGAAAAATAATTTTAATTATTGTAACAAATATTAAATAAATAGATGAAAATTTTAATCCTTGAATATAACCTTTTTCTTTTATTCCTCTTCCTAAAATAATACTACTTATAAATAAGGAAATAATTGGTATGATAATTTTAAAAACATTGATAGGAAGAATTACGAAATAATTAATAGTTGATAAAATAGCTGTTAAAATAATTATCAAAGATAATAAAATTCCATATGATATTAAATACTTTTTAATCATTAAATCACCTAATAATATTTATGTTTTTGTATATTTAATTATTACCGGTTAATAATATAAATGGTGAATAAAATGGAATATATAAAAGTTATTGTTAGAATGAGCTTTTTTTATTTTTTTATTATATTAATATATCGACTAATGGGAAAAAGAGAAGTAGGACAATTAGGAATCGTTGATTTAATTGTTTCAATTTTAATAGCAGAGTTAGTAGCTATTTCCGTTGAAGATATAAACAAAAGCATCTTTGCTTCGTTAATACCTATTATATCCTTAGTTGCTTTGCAAATGATTTTATCATATACATCCTTAAAAAGTCCTAAATTAAGAGAAATGCTAGATGGTAGTCCCGTATTTATCATTAAAAATGGTAAAGTAAATTATAATGAAATGATTCGTCAAAAATACAATCTTGATGATTTACTTACACAATTAAGAGAAAAAGGATACCGTAATATTGAAGATATAGAATATGCAATTCTAGAAAATAATGGTACATTATCGGTTTTTAGCTATCAAAATAAAGCCAACTCTCCATTACCAATGCCGATTATTTTAGATGGAAAAATTCAATATGAAACATTAAAAGAAATGAATAAAGATGAAACTTTTATAAATAAAATTTTAAAAAATAAAAATTTATATTTAGAAGATATTTTTTATGCTTTTTATAAAGATAAAAATGTTTTTATTATAAAATATTGTGATTTGTCAAAATAAAAAGATAACTTATTTATAAGCTATCTTTGTTTAGCATAACCTTTGATATCCATAATAATTGGTAAAATAATAGGCACTCTGCCTGTTTTATCTGATAACATAGGCATCAAATCATTTATAAGTTCATTTTTTAAATCAGCAAAGTTAATATTTTTTTCCTTTAATTTTTTATTAATTATTTTCTTACAATACATTTCAATTTCTTTAATTAAATCTAGGGATTCATTAACTAAAATATAACCACGTGTAGTAACTAATGGCGTATTAAGTAATACTTTATTTTTAGTATCAATATTTGCAATAATTGCCAAAATACCATTATTAGACATCAATATTCTATCTTTGACAACAATATTAGAAACATCTCCAATTCTTGAACCATCAACATAAATATCATTAGCCTGAACATGACCTTGTTTTTTAATACTATCTTTACTTATATTAAGTATGTCGCCATTATTAAGAATAAAAGTATTAGATTTTGGAATTTCACAATCACAAGCTAAATCAGCATGTGTCTTTAACATTCTATATTCACCGTGATAAGGAGCAAAATATTTTGGTTTAAATAATCTAATCATTAATTTTAATTCTTCTTGATTAGCATGTCCAGAAGAGTGAATATCATTATTTTCACCGTTCGTATATACTTTAACTCCTTTTAAATAAAGTTTATTAATTGTCTTTGATATTGACAAAGAGTTACCAGGAATTGGAGAAGAAGAAAATATAACTACATCATTTGGAATAAGTTTAATTTGCTTATGAGTTCCGCTTGCAATTCTTGATAGAGCAGCTAACGGTTCACCTTGACTGCCCGTACATAGCAAACATACTTTGCCAGGATCTAAATGATTAGCTTCTTCTGCAGAAACAATAATATTTTTATCTTTAATGTATCCACACTTCCTAGCTATATCAATCGAAGTATCCATACTTCTTCCAAATAGGGCAACTTTTCTTTTATTTTCTCTACAAGTTTCTATTATATGTTTAAGTCTATATATATTAGAAGCAAAAGTAGCTAAAATAATTCGATTATTTTTATTATTTCTAAAAATTTCTCCTAAATTCTCGTCGACAATTGATTCTGATAAAGATATTCCTGGAGATAATGCATTAGTGGAATCACTCATTAAAAGCATTACTCCTTTTTTACCAATCTCTGCCATTTTTTGTAAATTTGACATTGGTCCTACTGGGGTAAAATCAAATTTAAAATCGCCAGTCATAACAATTACTCCATTTGGCGTAGATATACTGATACCATGTGAATCGGGTATTGAATGTGTTGTTCTAAAAAATTCTATATTAAAATATTTTGTTTTAAGTGTTGTATCTTCAGTATATACTTTTAAGTTTTTATACCTGATATTTCTTTCCTCTAATTTTTTTTCAATCAATTCTTTTGCTTGATTAGGTGCATAAATTTTAGGTATTTTTACCTGTTGTAATAAAAAAGGTATTCCTCCAATGTGATCTTCATGACCGTGAGTAATTAGTAAATATTTAATTTTATCTTCATTTTCAACTAAATAACTAAAATCAGGTATAACATAATCAATTCCAAGTAAATCATCATCAGGAAACATTACTCCTGCGTCAACTATAATAATTTCGTCATTATGACGAACACAATACATATTTTTTCCTACTTCACCAAGTCCTCCTAATGCAAAGACTTGGGTATTTTTATTTTTCATAATTCCTCCTTTTTATTAAAATTCAAACCCGATAAAAAATAATATAAAATAATATAAGAATCAAACACTAAATAATTATATCATACATTACTCATAAAATCAAACTTTTAATTAGTAACCAATTTATATTTTATTTATAATAAGAAATAATCATTAGCGATATATTTAGTCATTTACATATCTCTTTGATATTTATTGTATTAAATTTAAATTACTTGTCAAACTAATTAATATAAGATATAATTAAAGTAGGTGTAAAAATGAAAAGAAGCAGTAAAAGAAGAAAAGTAAATTTATTAAAAGTATTAATAGCAACATTAATTATTTTAGTAATAATTTTAGTTGTTTATAAGATTATTATTAAAAAAGAGGTAAAAGAAGAAAAAATCTTGATGTTAAATATAGTCGGAGAAGATATCACTAAAGCTAAAAAAGATTTAGATAAATATTCTTTGGATATCAATATAACATATGAATATAGTGATGATATTTCCAAAGATATAGTAATAAGTCAAAGTATTGCATCGGGAACAGAAATTCATGATCATGATAAGTTAGATATAGTAGTATCCCTAGGTAAAATAGATAAAGAAAAATTAGCATCAGATGGAATAAATGAATTAGGAAAAGTACCAATAATGATGTATCATGGAATAAAAAATATAAGTAATAGTGAGACAGATTATATTGGTGGTAATGTTGATAAAGATGGTTATACTAGAACTGCCGAATCATTTAAAGAAGATCTAGAATTTTACTATCAAAAAGGATATAGAATGGTAAAATTATCTGATTATATTAATGGAAATATAGATGTTCCCTATGGAAAAAGCCCTATAATTTTAACGTTTGATGATGGAAACGCTAACAACATTTTAGTTAAAGGACTAGATGAAGAAGGAAATATAATAATTGATGAAAATAGTGCCGTTGGTATTTTAGAATCATTTAAGAAAAAATATCCTGATTATAATGTTACGGCTATATTCTTTATTACCAATAATCTATTCAATCAACCAGAATATAATGATAAAATAATTAATTGGTTAGTAGATAATGGCTATGAAGTAGGCAATCATACTAAAGGACATAATAATTTTTCTAATATTAGTACCGAAGAAACGGAAGAAGTTGTCGGATACATGTATGACAAATTAGAAAGCATTATAGGAAATAAGTATTCAAAAATTGTTGCTCTTCCCTTTGGAAGTCCATACAATAAAACTCATGCAAATTATTCACATATAATAAGTGGAACATATAATGGAAAAACTTATCAAACGGAAGCAGCCCTACGAGTAGGATGGGAACCAGAAGTAAGCCCATTTGATAAAAATTTTGACAAAACTTTTCTAAAAAGATGTCGTGCATATGATAACAATGGCAAAGATTTTGATATTGAAATGGTCTTTAATAACTTAGAAAAAAATAGATATATTTCCGATGGGAATATAGAAACAATTACTACAAGCATCACTAATCAATCATTAATTAATGATTCGACTGATAAACAAATAGTATTATACTAGAAGGAGAATTTATGAAATTAAATAATAAAGGGTTTGCAATTACAACGATATTATATGGAACTTTAGTACTATTTTTACTATTATTTGTATCCCTTTTAGCAATTTTATCACAATATAGAAAAAATCTAGAAAAACTAGTTGAAAGTAGTAATGGTGCTAGAGAAATTGTAACCTTAAAACCAGATAAAACAATAAATATTGGCGAGACAGTAACTAAACGAGGACTATACAATATAGAAAACACTTGTTACAAATACTTATCTATTGACGATGTAGCAAGCTGTGAATAGAATAAAGTGACTAAATGTTGCTTTTTTAATTTGTTTTAGATATAATTTTAATCGAGGAGAGAATAACATGAAAGTAAAATATGAATTATTACACAAAGATAAATCTACTAACGCTAGATATGGAACAATAGAAACAAATTATGGAAAATATGAAACACCTATTTTTATGCCGGTAGGAACACAAGCAACAGTTAAAACACTTGATTATAATGAAATAAAAGAAATTAAGGCATGTATAATATTATCAAATACATATCATTTATGGTTAAGACCAGGAGAAGATATTATAGATAAAGCAGGAGGACTTCATAAATTTATGCACTATGACGGTCCAATATTAACAGATAGTGGAGGATTCCAAGTATTTTCATTAGCTAGACCTAAAGATATTACTGAAGAAGGGGTTACTTTCAAAAGCCATATAAATGGTGAAAAATTATTTTTAACCCCAGAAAAATCAATTTATATTCAAAATAAACTAGATAGCGATATTGCTATGAGTTTTGATGAGTGCATTCCATATCCAGCTACTTATGAATATTGTAAAAATAGTGTAGAAAGAACTTTGCGTTGGGCTAAAAGAGGAAAAGATGCTTTTAATAATGAACGTCAATCACTTTTTGGAATAGTTCAAGGCGGAGAGTATAAAGACTTAAGAGAATATAGTGCTAAAGAAACGGTCAAAATGAATTTTGATGGCTATGCTATTGGAGGGACTTCAGTTGGCGAAGACAAAGAAACCATGTATAAAATGATTGACTATTCTATTAAATATTTACCAGAAGATAAACCAAGATATTTAATGGGAGTAGGAGAACCATTCGATTTATTTGAAGGCGTTGAGCGTGGCGTTGATATGTTTGACTGTGTTCATCCAACAAGATTAGCCAGACATGGACATGCTTTCACCAAATATGGAAAAATTAACTTGAGAAACGCTAAATATAAAGAAGATTTTACACCAATTGATACATCATGTGATTGTAAATGTTGTCAAAATTATACTAAAGCCTATATCCGCCATTTACTAATATCCCAAGAAACATTAGGTCAAAGATTATTATCAGTACATAACTTAAGATTTTTGATTAAAATTATGGAAAATATTAGAGAATCTATTAAAGAAGATCGTTTTTTAGAATATAAAAAAGAATTTATGAATAATTATCAGGTAATAAAAAATGAAAAGATGTAGTTGGGTAAATTTATCTAATCCACTATATGTTAAATACCATGATCAAGAATGGGGTATTCCCTCATATGATGATAAATATTTATTTGAAATGCTCGTACTTGAATCATTTCAAGCAGGATTGTCGTGGGAGTGTATTCTAAATAAAAGAGAATACTTTAAAGAAAGCTTTGATAATTTTGATTATTATAAAATATCAAAATATAATGAAGAAAAAATACAAAAATTACTAAATAATCCTAATATTATTAGAAATAAATTAAAAATTAAATCTACTATAAAAAATGCTCAAATATTTATGGCAATTCAAAAAGAGTTTGGTTCATTTTCTAATTATATTTGGTCATATACGAATTATCAAATAATTAAAAATAAAACTAATGACTTTAAAACGCATAATGAACTATCAGATAAAATCAGTAAAGATTTATACAAAAGAGGTATGCGTTTTGTAGGAACAGTTATTATTTATTCATATCTTCAAGCTATTGGTATTATTAATGATCATGAAACAACTTGTTTTAAATATATTGATAATTAAAAAAGTTAATGTAAAAAAGGACATTGACTTTTATTTTATTTATTTTTTAAAAAACTTTGAATATTATTAATTTTAGTGTATAATTAGATTAGGTGATAATGTGAGCAAAGTATTGTTATGTATTATGGATGGCGTAGGGATAAGAAAAAATAAACTAGGTAATGCATATCTAAATGCAAATACAAAAACATTAGATAAATTAATAAAAGAGTATCCGCATACATATCTAGAAGCATCAGGAGAATATGTGGGACTACCTAAAGGCCAAATGGGAAACTCTGAAGTAGGACATTCTACAATTGGTTCTGGAAGAATAATATATCAATCTTTAGAAAAAATTAATCGAAGTATCGAAGATAAAAGTTTTTATCGAAACGAAAATATATTAGATACTATAAATTATGCAAAAAAGAATAATAGCAAACTACACTTAATAGGACTATTAAGTGATGGTGGAATACATTCCCATATTAGTCATTTATTTGCCCTTATTGATTTATGTAACAAAGAAAATGTTTCAAATATTTATATTCATATTATAACAGATGGAAGAGATACCTCTCCCCATTCAGCAATTAAGTATATAAATATGTTAGAAGAAAAAATTAAAGATAATAAAAATATTCATATTGCAACTATATGTGGTAGATACTATATGATGGATCGTGATAACAATTATGATAGAGTAAAAAAAGCCTATGATATGTTAGTTAGTGGAATAGGAACAACTTATGATAATGCCAATGAAGCATGGCAAAGTAATCAAGAAAAAGGAATAACTGATGAATTTATGACTCCATCAGTTATTAATAAAAAGGGAATAATTGAAGATAATGATGCTATTATTACTTATAATTTTAGACCAGATAGATTAAGAGAATTATATTCATGTTTAACAAACAAAGATTTTATATCATTTGAAAGAAAAATATTAAATAATCTAAAATTGACTACTATGATGCCAGTTGATAAAAATGTTATATGTACAAATGCTTTTGATAATGAAAATTTAGATAATGTTTTAGGACAAGTAATTAGTAATCATAATTTATCACAATTACGTATTGCTGAAACAGAAAAATATGCTCATGTAACATACTTTTTTGACGGGGGCAAAGAGCTTTCGTTAAAAAACTGCAAAAAAATTTTAATACCTAGTGAAAAAGTAGCCACTTATGATTTAAAACCAGAAATGTCAGCTAATAAAATAACAGATGAATTACTAAAAGAATTAGAAAACAAGCCAGATTTAGTAGTATTAAATTATGCCAACGGTGACATGGTAGGACATACAGGCGTTTATGAAAAAGCAATTATAGCTGTAGAAACAGTTGACAAGTGTATTAAGAGAATAATAGATAATATTGATTTATCGGAATATACCATTATCATAACGGCAGATCATGGAAATTGTGAGCAAATGATTAATGATGATGGAAGTATAAATACAGCACATACTACTAATTTAGTACCATTTATCATATTGGATAAAAATATTAAATTAAAAGAAAAAAATAATTTATCATTAAAAGATATTGCTCCAACAATATTAAAAATTATGAATCTTGAGGTTCCAAAAGAAATGCTAGGAAATTCTCTAGTATCAGATAAATGATGTAAAAATTAATGGTGTATTGATTTAACCATTTTTTTTTGTTATAATTAAATTACAAGTAATAATTTAAGAAAAGAGAGTTGTATATGAATAATGCCGAAGAATTTAAAAGCACTAGAACGTCTAATGTAATAAGAAATGTTTGGACAGGATTAGTGTGTCAACTATTAATTCTCATATTTAGTTTTGCTAATCGAACAATTTTTATCAAAATGTTGGGGAATGATTATCTAAGTATAAATGGATTATTTTCTAATATTTTGAATATGATTTCTTTTGTGGAATTAGGTTTTGGAACAGCCCTTATCTACATGTTATATAAGCCAGTGGCAGATAATAATATTGAGAAAACTCAAAGTATAATTAAATTTTATAAAAAAACTTATACCTTAATTGGAACTGTTATGTTTTTCATTGGTATATTAGTAATTCCTTTTATGAATTTGATAATCAAAGAGCCGCCAGCTATCAAAGAAAATCTTTATATTATTTATATACTATATTTAACAAACACATGTATTGGATACTTTTTTGCACATAAAACCGCAATTATCAATGCTAATCAACAAAATTATATAGTAACAATTTATAATCAAATTGGAAAACTAATTCAATCACTATTGCAAATTGGCTTTTTAATCTTAACTAAAGAATACATTTTATACTTATTAATTCAATTAGTTATGACTATAACTAGCAATATCTTGATATCAATAAAAGCAAATAAAATGTATCCATATCTAAAAGAAAAAAATGTTATAAGCCTTACCAAAGAAGAAAAAAATACAATTATATCTAAAGTAAAATCACTTGTTTTTTATCGCATTAGCCCGGCAATTTTAAACGGAACAGACAACCTAATTATGTCTAGTTATATTGGTTTATCTTCTGTAGGAATATATTCGAATTACTACTTAATAACAAACTATATATTATTATTTTTAAATCAAATAACTTCAGCCTTTGAAACAAGTGTTGGTAATTTAAATGTTAAAGAAAAGGAAGAACAAAAAGAAAATGTTTTTTATAAAATTGTCTATATTTGTTTTTTATTATACGGAATCGTGTGTATCTTATTAATGGCCACAATTAATGATTTTATAAATATTTGGTTAGGTAAAGAATATGTTTTTAGTGGTTTTATTGTTTTTACAATTGTTTTATACCTGTATATAGATGGTTTACATTTTCCTAGTTATTCATATCGTACTACAGCGGCATTATTCGATAAAGCCAAAATGATGCCTTTAATTGAAGTTGTTTTGAATATTGTTGTTTCTATAGTATTAGCTAAATATATTGGAATATCCGGCGTTTTTTTAGGAACCTCAATCTCAAAAATATTAACATTTTTCTGGTCTGATCCTAAATTATTATATAAATACTTGTTTAAAAGTCATAATCTAAAGCTATATTATCAAAAATACTTTTATTACCTATTCATTACCTTAATAACTGGTGGATTAATGTATAAATTATCAATTTTATTCCCAGTATCTAATTATCTAACATGGTTTATAAGATCATGTATTATGTGCATCTTAACAATATTAATCTTTTATTTATTTACATTTAAAATGAGTGAATGTCAAGAAATCAAATATATTATAAAAGAAAGTATTAAAAAAATAAAATTAAAAATATTTCAAAAAAATCATTAGTTTATTTATAATTAACCAAAAGGAGATGTTTAATATTAAAAAAATTTGTCTTATTACTCCCAATCTATTACCAGTACCAAATGTTTTAGGTGGAGCAATCGAAACATTAGTAACAAATATATTGAAAGAACAAACAGTTGAAAATGAAATTGATATAACTATTGTATCAATCTACAATAAATTAGCTTATCAAGAGAGCAAGAAATATAAAAATACGAAATTTATTTATATCAAAAAAGATTTTAAATATATTGTCTATGGTCTTTTTTATCGTATTGTAAACAAACTATTTAAGAAAAATTTAAATACATATAATCACTTGGTGTTAAATAAAATAAAGAAAGAACAATTTGATTATATAATTGCTGAAGGAGGGCACTATGAAAGTTATCAAGAATATTTAAAATATTTTTCTAAAGAGCAACTAGTTCTCCATCTTCATCACGCCGCTACCTCTAATAAAATTATTGACAATACATTTCATAAAGTGATCGGTGTATCTAATTATGTTTTAGAAAAATTTAGAAATTCTTCAAGTATTAAAAAATATTACTTATTAAAAAATTGTATTGATATTAATAGTTTCGATAAGAGACTATCGAATAAAGAATCTCATGAATTAAGAGAAAAATATAATTTAAATAAAGATGACTTCGTTTTAATGTATTGTGGTAGATTAATTAAAGAAAAAGGAGTCCTAGAATTAATTAAGTCTGTTAATAATCTTGAAGAAAAAAATATAAAACTATTAGTTATAGGTTCAATAAACTTTGCGTGTGGTGGCGAAGATGAATATACTAAAGAAATTAAAAAAATAGCCGAAAAAAACAAAAACATAATTTTTACTGGATACATTGATGGTAAAGATTTGTATAAATATTATAAATTATCAAATGCTATCATTATTCCATCTATATGGGAAGAAGCTGCTGGTCTAGTTTGTATAGAAGCTATGATTTGCAAAAAACAAATTATTACTACTGGACGTGGAGGAATTAAAGAATATGTAAGCGAAGATGCAATTCTTGTAAATTATCATAAAAATTATCTTGTAAAAGAACTAACAGATGCGATATTAAAATTATATCATAATCAAGATAAATTACACTCTATAGGTCAAAAGTCATATAAAGAAGCATTACAATATTCTACTAAAAATTACTATAAAAATTTAGTTAATATAATTGAGGTGAAATTTAATGAATAAAAAAAATAATTCTGAAATAACTATTATAACTGCTTATTTCGACATTGGTAGAGGAGATTATAATAATCAATATACCAGAGGCAACAATAAATATATTGAATATTTTAAATTTTGGGCTAGAATACAAAACAATTTGATAGTATATACCCAAAAAGAATTTGAAAAGGAAATATATCAGATTAGAGAAAAATTTGGATTAAAAGATAAGACTAAAGTGATAACTATTGATAACATTTATAATATTTTACCAGAAATATATCGGAAAATGACAGCAATTGAAGAAGATAAAATATACTTTAAAAATTATCGCTATATTAAAGAATGCCCTGAAAATAAAGCTAACTATTGTTATATTATGTTTCTAAAAACATGGTGTATGATGGATGCTGTAAAAAAAGGTTATACTAAATCTAAATATCTTGCTTGGTTAGATTTTGGCTTTAATCATGGAGGAAAATATTTTAAAGATGAAAAAGACTTTGATTTTCTATGGGATTATGAATTTGAAAATAAGATATACATTTCTGGTTTCAATAAAAATAATAATAAGCCAATCTTTCAGATTGTTCAAAGTGGGGAGGTTTTTATTCAAGGAACACCATTCGTTGTTCCAATAACCCATATTGATGAATTTTATAATTTAATGTTAGATTCAACGAATTCCTTGTTAGACGTTGGTTTCATGGATGATGACCAAACGGTAATGTTAATGGCATATCGGAAAAATAAAGAAATTTTTAAATATGTTGAAAGTAATGAATGGTTTTTATTAATAAAAAAATATGGAGGTAACCATATAAAAACTATATCAACTGAAAGCAAAAAACAAAATATATTTGAGAAAATTATATATAAATATCGAGTTTACAAAAGAAACTATAAATATTTAAAAGGAATCAAAAAGATTTTCTTAAAAGATTATTTAGATTAGGAGAAATAAATGAAATATAGTCTTATTATTCCTGTATATAATGTAGAAGCGTACCTTGATAAATGCTTAGATAGTATATCTAAGCAAACATATAAAAATTTTGAAGTAATTATTGTCAATGATGGAACACCTGATAATAGTCAAAAAATTATTGATAAATATATAAAAAAAGATAAACGTTTTAAAGGATATATTAAGGAAAATGGTGGGTTAAGTGATGCTAGAAATTATGGCATCGAACATATAACTGGTGATTATATGTTATTTATTGATAGTGATGACTTTATCGAAGAAGAATTATTATTAAAAATCAATAATATAATTACTATTAAAAAATATGATTTAGTCAGATTTTCTTTATCAACGACTAAGGATAATGGTGAAAAAATTAAAACATATCATCTATCAGATAACTTAAATAAACTGCAAGAAAATGAAAAAATTTGTAAACTTTTAAAAGAAGAATTTGTTGAACCAGCTTGGTTATATGCTTATAATACCACTTTTTTTAAAAAAAATAAATTTAAGTATCCAAAGGGAAAGATTCATGAAGATTTCGGCTTGACGCTTTTAATTTTATCCAAAGCAAAAAACATATATTTTCTAGATTATCCAGGATATAATTATGTTCAAAGAGAAAACAGTATTATGAGTAATAATCAATATGAAAAAATTAAAAAACGAGTAGATGACTTTTTATATCATCATCTAAATAATCAAAAAAAATTGGGTGATAATATTAAAGATAAATGGCTTCTTAGTTATTCAGCTTCATGTACGATATCAAAAGGTCGTGAATTAAATGATAAAGATTTAATTGAGTATATTTTTAGGTTGAAAAAAAACAAAGTAATCGATGACATTTATGGAAATACCATTAAAAGAAAATTAAAAAAAATATATTTAAAAATAAATTTAAAAAAATATATTAAATCACTAAGAAAGGATTAAATATGATAACAGTTTTTACTCCAACATATAATCGAAAAAATGAACTAATTAATTTATATAATTCTCTATTAGAGCAAAATTATCATGATTTTGAATGGTTAGTTGTCGATGATGGTAGTACTGATGAAACGCAAAAATATCTAAAACAAATTAAGAAAGAAAAAAAAATAAATATTAACTATATTTATAAAGAAAATGGTGGCAAACAATCAGCATATAACAAAGGATTAGATTACGCAAAAGGAGAAATTTTTTTATGTATTGATTCAGACGATATTTTAAAAAAGAATATTTTATATACTATTGCCAAAGATTTTGAAAAGGTAAAGAAAAATAAAAAAATTGGTGGTATTGCTTACATCCAAGGATATATCAATGATAAAAATAAAATAATTGGAACCACTTTTCCCAATGATAATCAAGAAATAAATTATTTTGATATTTATCACAAACAAAAGGTTAGGGGCGATAAACTAATCATCTTAAAAACAAACGTTGCCAAAGAATATTATTTTCCTCTTATTGAAGGAGAAAAATTTGTCCCTGAAGCTTTAATTTTTAATCGAATATCAAGAAAATATAATTTTATTGTAAAAAACATCATTGCTGCCTATAAAGAATATCTTAATGAAGGCTATTCAAATAATTATTTCAATTTAGTCAAAAGAAATCCATTAGGAAATATGTTATATTTTAAAGAATTATATGATTTGGAAAAAAAGATATATAATATTTATGGATATATTTTATTTGGAATATATGGAAAAGTAAAATTTCGTGATATATTAAAAGAACATCCAGCAAAAATATTAATTATATTACTATATATTCCAGTATTTATTATTAGTAAAATAAGAAAGTAGGAAAATATATGAAAAAAGCTATCATATTTGGTTATACCATGGATATGGGAGGAGCTGAAAGAGCCTTATTAAATATTATCAATGTTTTAAAAAAACATTATCAGATAGACTTAGTATTGTTAAAAAAAACTGGGGTTTTAATCAATGAAATTCCTAAAGAAGTAAATGTTAAATCCATTAGGCAAGATAATTTTTTTAGTACTTTTCATTATATCTTCTTTAGATATGTTCCTTTTATTCGTAAAAGAATTATCAATAACTTAACCAAAGAACATTATGCTCTAGCCATTGCTTTTATGGAAGGACGAGCAGCTACTTGGCTTATTGATATGAAACAATCATGTAAAAAAGTAGCCTGGATTCATAATGATGTATCTAAATTTAATATTGGTATTAGCGATAAAGAAATCAAGAAAACTTATTCAAAGTTAGATAATATTATAATTGTTTCTAAACATTCACAAAAAACTTTTTGTGAAAAATATCATATTTCTAAAGAAAAAACTCAAGTTATTTACAATCTAATTGATGAAGATGCTATTTTAAAAAATGCTAATAACCAGCAAATAACTAAAAATAAATTCACTTTTATAAATGTTGCTAAAATGAGGCCTCAAAAAAGACACGATCGTTTAATAGATGCCGTAAAAATACTAAAAGATAAAGGATACGATTTTGAACTATGGTTAGTTGGCAATGGTGAATTAGAAGAACAAATAAAAGCTCAAGTAAAATCTTTGAAATTAGAAGATACTGTGAAATTACTAGGATTAATTACTAATCCATATCCATATATTAAAACTGCGGATTACTTTGTTATGTCAAGTGATCATGAAGGATATCCTTTATCACTTCTTGAAGCATTACTTCTAAAAACTCCCGTTATTACTACTAACGTCTCTGGAGCTAAAGAAATATTAGAGGATGATAAATATGGAATTATTTGTGATATTGATACTAATTCCTTGGCGAATGCAATGGAAAGAGTTTTAAACAATGAAAATATAAAATATATTAAAGAAAATCTAAAAAATTATAAAGGGTCAAATAAAGAGATTATCAAACAACTATTTAAATTATTTAAAATTAATAGTAAATAATAATACAGAAGGAGAAAAACATGAAAAACAAACAAGACAAATTATTAAATATATTATTAATATTTATTATATTGCAACCTTTTCTAGATATTTTATCATATTTATCTATTAGAGATATTATACCATTTAATATCTCAACTTACCTAAAACCATTATTTGTCTTTGGATTAGGCGGATATTTATTAATAATAAAATGCCATAATAAAAAAAGCTGGTTTATCTATATTTCAACTTTTGTAATATTTACAATTGGTCACACCTATATTTTATATCGTTTATTAATCGAATCATCAATTTTATTTCATGAGTTAAGATTTATAATAAACATTGCTTACATGATAGCATTATTTATTATCTATTCTATCCTTTACAAAGATTATCCTGATAAAGAAGCATTATTGAGAAAATTAAAAAGAACTATTCTTATCACTTTTTGTCTATATTTCGGCCTTCTTTTAGTATCTATTTTAACCAATACATCAGCACTTACTTATGAGTATGCCGATGCCAGTAAGCTAGGATATAAAGGGTGGTTTGATTCTGGACAAATTCTAGGACATGCTTTTTCAATTATATTTCCATTATTGATTTACGTTATTTTAAGTCCTAAAAGAACGTGGTATTATCGTATTATTATTCTTTTACTATTTGTTAGTGGAGTAAGTTTAATTGGTACTAAAGTTCCATATTTCATTACTTTAATTGTTCTTATTTTATATTTAATTATTTCTATCTTTATCAAAATTTTTAATAAAGAACATCAAACTAATTATTTTAATATTATCCTAGTTGTCATAACTATTATCACTATGATTTCAACATATAAATATACTCCTGTTAAATACAATACTGATATTAACAATCGAGTAGTAGATACTGAAATTAACGAATATGATTTAAATAATGAATCAGGAATGGCTGATATTTTAACTGAAGAAGAATTAAAAAAAATATACCCCAATAAAGATATAACAAGACAATTAGAATATCAACAATTAAATATTGAAGCTAGTAAATATTTAACTAAATTATTCGAAGAAGGCAAACTTCATCCATCTAACATGCGATTTAAACAAATAAATTATGCCAAGAAAAAATATCAAATAGCACCTTTAGAATATAAAATATTCGGTTTAGGATTTTTAAATCAAGACACTTCACTAGCTTTAGAAAGTGATTTCTTTATGGCTTTATTTTCTTTTGGTATTTTAGGATTTATTTTATTTTTAATTATTCCTATTAAAGAATTTATTAAATCAACATTTTTTATTCTAAAAAATTTAAAAATTATTGATTTAGAAACCTATATGATTTATATGGGGTTAGGAGTATTTTTCTGTATTAGTATCTATGCTGGCTATACATTTATCTATACAAATTTCTCCATCTTCTTAGTGCTACTTATTACTATGCTAAAAATAAAAAGAAGTATTCTAAAAACAACTACTATAAAGGATAAGAAAGTATCGTTTTTACTGCTTCATTTAGGATATGGTGGTATTGAAACTGCTACTATAAATACTGCTAATGCACTATGCAACAAATATGATATAGAAATTATCTCTTTTTATAATTTAAAGAATAATCAAGCTAATCGCATCGATAATCGAATTGTTATTAAATATCTTTATAATGGTGAACCCAATAGAGAAGCTTTTAAAGAGAGTCTACATAACAAAGATTTTATCAATATAATTAAAGAAGGATTTAAAGCAACTAATATTTTAATCAAAAAAAGAGTCTTGATAATTAAAGCAATTATTAATTGTAAATCTAAATATTTAATTTCTACCAGATATGATTTCAGTATTCTTTTAAGTCGTTATGGAACAAGAGAAATTATTAAAATAGCAGAGGAACATCATTATCATAATAATAATAAAAAATATATTAATATTTTAAAATACAAATATAATAACATTGATTATTTATTTGCCTTAACTAAGACTCTTAAAAAAGATTATCACGAATTCTTAAAGCATAATCATCATACGGAAATAGTCTTAATGCCTAACATGTTATATGAACTTCCAACTAAAAAGAGTACTCTTAATCAACACAATATAATTACTATGAGTAGACTTGACAAAGGAAAAAGAAATGATGAAATTATTCGTATTTTTTCTAAAGTTAAAGATAGAGGTAATTGGAAGCTTTATATTCTCGGAGATGGTGAAGAATATGAACATCTTAAATCATTAATCAAAGAACTTAATTTAGAAGATAGTGTTTATTTAGAAGGGTATATTTCTAAAGAAAAATTACCTGATTATCTGTTAAATTCCAGTATCTTCATCATGGCATCAATTACTGAAGGACTTCCAATGGTCTTGCTTGAAGCAATGAGTTATGGAATTCCATGTATTGCTTATGAAATTCCAAGTGGTGTCAATGATATTATTGAACATAATCAAAACGGTTTTATCGTCAAGAATCGCAATGAAGAAGAATATAGAAAGAGTTTAGAAAAATTAATGAAAGATAGTACATTAAGGAAAAAATTTGGTCATAATACTAACAAAAAATTGGAAGAATTTAAAAAAGAAACTGTTCTTAAAAAATGGTATAGTATTTTAAAATAAGGAGTGATTATGAGAACAAATAAAAAAAAGAAAAGAAAATTAACTTATATTATATTTGCTATTATTATTTTATTACTAATTAGTTTAATATTCTATGAATTAATATTATCTAATAATAACAAAATAAAATTAAAAATTAGAGAAGAAGAAATTGTTAACATAATAAAAAGTCATTATCAAGAAAATGTTATAACCAATAAAGAAGCAAAGTTATATGATTTAGAAGGAAATCCAATCGGCAAAATAAATACATCAGTTTTGCTTGTCCTTGAAAATATTGAAATTGATGAAAATACTAAATATTTTAAAATTAAAGATTTTGAAGATACCTATATTAAATATGAAGATGTAGATAAAGCTAAAGAAAAAATTACTTATGATGAAAGATATCAAAAATATATTCCTTTTAATCAAAATATTAAAACTAAAAATAAAGTATCTTTTTATGATAAATCAGGAAACTATTTATATACCATAAATAAATCATATGATTTTGCTGTCATCATTAAAGATACCGATTATTATGGTATTGAGTTTGCTAATCAACTATTATATATTAAAAATGAAGATATTGAAAAAATCTATGATAACCATAATACCGATTTATCTAATTCAAATGGTGTTGCTGTGTTAAATTATCATTTCTTTTATGATGAAAATGATCCTGAAGATGCCAAGGGATGCAATGAAGCAATATGTCACTCAAAATCCCAGTTCAAAACCCATCTAGATTATTTTAAAGAAAATAATATTTTCACTGTTACTATGGATGAATTAGAAATGTACATGGATGGAAAATTACAATTACCAAAAAGTCTTTTAATAACCATCGATGATGGTGGAAGAACTAAAATTGGTATTGATATGTTAACAGAATATAAAATGAATGCTACTATTTTTTTAATAACTTCATGGTTTGATCCAAGCACATATTATAAAACAGAGTATATTGAATTGCATTCTCATACTCATAATATGCATAATGGTGGTAAATGTCCTGGAGGTCAAGGCGCTGAAATAAAATGTCTTCCAAAAGAAACTGTTTTAGAAGACTTAACTACAAGCAGAAATTTATTAAATAATGCTAAAGCTTTTTGCTATCCATTTTATGAATATAATGATTATGCTATTAATATCTTGAAAGAAGCTGGATTTACTATGGCATTTATTGGAGAAGTACCAACTTCTTATGGATATAAGTTAGCTGAAGTAGGATCAAATAAATTTAAAATACCTAGATTTGTCATTATGACTCACACAACAATAAAAGATATTGATAAATATTTTAATGAAATAAAAAATTAAAAACGACGCTAATTTATTATTATTTATAAAAATAATAAAGTTAATTAATATTCTCAACAATTTTTAGATAAGATATATACATCTATTATATGAAAATATACACTACAAAACAAAAGATTGAATTGATTCTCATATAATTAAAAATAAATTAACTACATAAAAAAATAAAGGAGTATATATGAAAAAGAAAAAAGTATTGTTTATTGCTTCTACTGGAGGACATTTAAATGAACTAATGCAACTAAGTCCACTATTTGAAAAATATGACTATCACATAATAACAGAAAAAACAAAGTCTAATTTACCATTAAAAAATAAATATGGTAATAAAATAAACTATCTTATCTATGGGACAAAAGATAAAAAATTAATATATCCTATAAAGTTTATATATAATTGCTTTAAATCTGCTATTTTATACATAAAAATAAGACCAAAATATATTGTCACAACAGGTACTCATACAGCAGTCCCTATCTGTTATTTTGGAAAATTATTTGGTACAAAGATAATATTTATTGAAACATTTGCAAATAGTAAGACAAAAACTTTATCGGGAAAAATGATTTATCCAATAGCAAATTTATTTATAGTGCAGTGGAAAAGTATGTTGAAACTATATCCTAAAGCAGTATACGGAGGGTGGATTTATTAATGATTTTAGTAACACTAGGAACTCAAGATAAAAAATTTACAAGATTATTAGAGGCAATTCAAAAACAAATTGACAAGGGAAATATTAAAGATAAAGTTATTGTTCAAGCAGGTTGTACCAAGTATGAAAGCAAAGATATGGAAATATTAGATTTAATTCCTTATGATAAATTTGAAGAGTATATAAAAAAATGTGATATATTAATAACTCATGGTGGAGTAGGTTCAATAATAACAGGCCTTAAAAATAATAAGATAGTAATTGCTGCTCCTAGATTAGCTAAATATAAAGAACATACTAACGATCATCAAACTCAAATAGTAGATAATTTTTCTAAAAGTGGATATATTTTAGCTTTAAATGATTTTGATAAATTAGATAAAGTACTAAATGAAGCTAAAAAATTTAAACCTAAAAAATATCAATCGAATACTCAAAATATGATAAATTTAATAAGTAATTATATAGATGAATTTTAAAAAGGAGATAATTATATGGCGAAAAAAGAAAGAAAAAAATTATATCGCGTAGAAGAAGGAAATAAAATATTTGGCGTTTGTGGTGGAATAGCAGAATATTTTGACATTGACCCAACAATTGTAAGAATAGTATGGATTATCACTACTTTGTTATATGGATTTGGAATAATAGCATATCTTGTATGTGCATTATGTATGCCAAAAGAATCTGAAATTAAATAATTATAAAACTGTTATTTCAAAAATAACAGTTTTTCTTTAAAACTACTTTATTTTTTAATAATTTTATAGTATAATGAACTAAGAAATGAAATGCCAGCCTGGCGGAATGGTAGACGCGATAGACTCAAAATCTATTATCAGTGATGGTGTGAGGGTTCAAGTCCCTTGGCTGGTACCATGAAAGTTTACTCTCAAAAAGAGTTTATATAGATGACTAGTTTATTTAAAATTAGTTTTTTTAATATATAATTATTATAAACTATAGATTATTATATATAAATTTGCTAAAATAATAGTAAAATAAAACAAATATAAGGAGATAATATGGAAATAACTGAAGAAGAAAAAAAGGAAATTGTTAAAAATGCTCAATCTAGATTGTTATTTAATGACATTGATATTCTTGATTATCAAAAAAATACTGATAATGAAATTATCACAATTGATTTACCATATATAACAAGTGGAAATATTTTAACGTATGCCTATGATAGCAAATCAAAAAAAATTATATTGTTAGAGTCACTAATTTATACTACTAAGGAAAATTTTGATCGGAAAGTGCCATATCTTGATAATAATACTATTATGTGCTTATTAAAAATTGCTAGAAAAAGCTCTGACCAGACATCAAAATCTAAAGATAAACGTAAAGTAAGAAAAAGAAAACCTAAAAATAAAGAATAGAAATGTAATATTTTATGCCTCAAGAGACAATAAATCTCTTTTTCTTTACATCATTTTTTAAATTTGTTATAATATACATAATGAAAGGATATAAAAGGATGGAACAAGAAATATTAAAAATATTAAGAAAGAAAAAGAATACCTCTCTTACTAGTATAGAAATAAATGATTTTTTAGGTCTAAATAGTGTTAGTGATTATAATGAGTTAGAAAAAGTTCTAGATAAACTTTGTAAAGAAGGAAAAATATATTATAGTGAAAAGAAAAAAAGATATACCCCTATAGAAAATACAGAATTTAAAGTAGGCAAATTACTTGTAAACCCTAAAGGATATGGATTTGTTGTTTTAGATCCTATCTTTAATGAAGATGATATTTATATTAAGGGAATAAATTTATTAGACGGTAGAAATAATGATATAGTTGTAATTAAAATTATTGATAAATCAACAAGAGAAGGAAAAGTTGTCAAAATTCTAAAAAGAGATGATACCGTTTTAGTTGGAGAACTTTATAAAAAAGATGATTCATATTATGTTAAACCAGATAAAAAAGAATATAGTGATATATATATACCAGATGAATTCCTTAATGGTGCTGTAGTAGGACATAAAGTATTAATAAGGCAAAAAGATGATTGGCAAGGGCATACTGGAGAAATTATTAAAATAATTGGTCACAAAAATGATGTAGGAGTTGACATCCTATCTTTTGTATATCAATATGAATTTAACCCAACGTTTAGTGACGATGTATTAAAAGATATAGAAAATATTCCTACAAAAGTAAGTACTGAAGATTTAGTAGATAGAGTCGACTTAAGAGATAAAGTAATTTTTACTATTGACGGAGACGATACTAAAGATATTGATGACGCTATTAGTATAAAAAAAATATCTAACGATGTCTATGAATTAGGAGTACATATTGCCGACGTTTCACACTATGTAAAAAGAGACAGTATATTAGATAATGATGCTTATGATAGAGGAACAAGCGTCTATTTAGTAGATAGAGTAATTCCTATGTTACCACATAAGTTATCTAATGGTATTTGCTCACTTAATCCCAATGAAGACCGTCTAGCGTTATCATGTGTAATGAATATTAACAGTAAAGGATATGTTATCAATTATAAAATATTTAAATCTGTTATTAGAAGTAGAAAGCAAATGACCTATAATTGTGTAAACGATATCTTAGAAAAAAATATAATTCCAAACGGATATGAAGAATTTGTAGATGATTTAAAACTTATGAATGAATTATCTAATATTTTAAGAAAAAAGATGGTTAATCATGGATACTTAGAATTTAATAGGCCAGAACCTAAAATCTTAGTAGATGAAAAATGTCATCCATATAAAATAGAGCTAAGGAAACAATTAACTGGTGAAAAATTAATAGAAAACTTTATGATAGTTGCTAATGAAACCGTAGCTGGTTTCATTGAAGACAAAAAGCTACCAGGAATATACCGAGTTCACGATAAGCCAAATAAAGAAAAATTACAAGTATTTTTAAAATTTTTAAATTTAAAAGGATATAACATCAAGGCAGACATAAATAAATTTAAAGTAAGTGACTATCAAAGATTATTAAAAATGTTTAAAGGAACAGATGAAGAAGTAATTCTAAATACTTTAGCAATTCAAACAATGGCTAAAGCCAAATATTCGGACATAAATATAGGACACTATGGAATCGCTTCAAAAAGATATTCACACTTTACTTCACCAATTAGAAGGTACCCTGATTTAACTTTACATAGATTAGTAAAAGATTATAGTGACCCAAAAGGTCCTCAAAATGTATCATACTGGAATAAAGTGTTATTTGATATTGCAATTCATTCATCTAAAAAAGAACAAGATGCCATTGACTGTGAAAGAGATGTTGAAAAAATGAAAAAAGCAGAATATATGGAAGATCATATTGGAGAAAAATATATAGGAGTTATTAGTGGAGTGTGTGATTTTGGTTTTTTTGTAGAGTTAGAAAATACTACTGAAGGCTTAGTTAGAATAGATAGCTTATCAGGAGATTATTATGTTTATAACAAAGAATTGAATGCTATCATTGGAAAAAATACAAAAAACAGATATATGTATGGAGATAAAGTATTAGTTGAAGTAGTTAAAGCATCTAGAGAAACATCTCAAGTTGATTTAGAAATTTGTCAAAAAAATAACTTATCACAAATAAAAAATGAATATAAGAAATCTAAAAAAACATCAAAAAGTACACACAAAAAATAAACAACATTTATCAAATCATAATAATAAATTAGAAGTAAGGAGTTGTTGTATATGGCTGTAAGAAAAAGAAAAAAAAGAATTAATTATTTAAAATTATCAATATTTATAATTATTTTATTAGTTATAATTAGTGGTGGGATATATGGATTTACAATTGGTAAAAATTACTTAAAAGAACATAATAATAAACCAATCAATAATGAACAAGAAGAAAAAATAGAACCTGTTACATATACTGCTGATATGATTATGGTTGGAGATGCATTAATTCATTCTAGCGTATATAAAGATGCAAATCGTTTATCAAACTATTCTGGATATGATTTTAAGCCCCAAATAGAATTAATTAAAGAAAAAACACAAAATTATGATATAGCTTATTATAACCAAGAAACTATATTAGGTGGGACAAGCTTAGGCCTATCAGATTATCCAACATTTAATTCACCTCAAGAAGTTGGCGATGCAATGATTGATGCAGGCTTTAATTTAGTTAGTTTAGCTACTAATCATACAGTAGATAGAGGAAAGAGTGCTGTTTTATCGTCACGCGAATATTGGAATAAACAAAATAATGTTCAAGCTGTTGGTAGTTATTCATCAGAAGAAGAGAAAAAAGAACTTGAAACAAAAGTATTAGAAGTAAATAATATAACATATGCTATGTTAAACTATACATATGGGACAAATGGAATCCCAGTATCAGAAAATTACTTAGTAAATGTATGGCCTACAGATTTAAATATCAACAATGTTTCTTCAGATACTAAATATCAAGCATACAAAGAAACAGTAAAAGAAGACATCCAAAATATCCGCGATAAGGTAGACGTCTTGATTGTTGCTATGCATTGGGGAGTCGAATATACACATACACCTACTGCATATGAAGAAGATATGGCTAATTTTTTAGCAGAACAAGGGGTAGATATTGTTATTGGAACACATCCTCACGTCATTCAGCCAGTAGAATGGATTGATGACACAATAGTATTTTATTCACTAGGTAATTTTATTTCTGCCCAGTATCAAAATCAAGGTACTTGTACCAATTATAAATGTATGGTCGGGCTTATGTCATCACTAACAATTACTAAAACTGTAAGTGAAGAAGATACTACAATAACTATAGATAATATAGAAAATGATTTAATTTATACTTATTATAAAAACTGGAGTAATTTCAAAGTAATTCCTTTTTCTAATTCACAAATCAAAAATTATTTACCAGGATATCAAACAGTCTACGATACATATGCTAAAATAATTGAATCATCCGATGAAAGAATAAAAACGGTTGCGCTAGCGTCATAAACGTTAAAATGGAAAGGAACAAATCATGGAAATTTTAAATAGACAAGCAACTTATAATTATTTTGTCGAAAGTACATATGAAGCTGGATTAGTCTTAACAGGCACTGAAATAAAATCGATTAGAAACGGAAAATGTAATCTAAAAGATAGCTATGTTATAATAAAAAATAATGAAGCATATTTACTTAATACCCATATTGCCTTATATGATAAAGGAAACATATTTAATCACGATGAAAAAAGGACAAGGAAATTATTATTACATAAAAAAGAAATTTTAAAATTAGGTGATAAAGTAAATACCCAAGGTTATACAATTATCCCTCTCAAAATATACTTTGTAAATGGAAAAGCTAAAATATTAATTGGATTATGTAAAGGTAAAAAAAATTATGATAAAAAAGAAACTTTGAAAGAAAGAGATATTTTAAGAGAAATAAATAAATCTAATAAATTTAGATAAATTTTGTTTAATTTAATAAATATATGTTGAATAATAGTATTTTTTCTGATATAATCTAATTGATATTGAAGGGAGGTATATGGGATGCCTACAATTGTAAAAAATAATAATTTAGAGGGTGCATTAAGAAGAGTAAAAATAGAAAGTGCTAGTACACTATCTAAAGCAAGAGAAAGAGCTGACGGTTACAAAAAACCTGGAGTTCGTAATAGAGAAGAAAAGAAAATTAATACAATTAATTCAAGAAAAAATAGCAAAAATAGAAATAGATAATAGGAGGAAAATATGACATTATTAGAACAAATAAATAATGATATGATTTTCTATATGAAGAATAAAGATAGTTTTTCTCTTGGGGTAATTCGTATGGTAAAAGGAGCAATTCAATTAGAAAAAATAAATAAAAAAAGAGAATTAACCGATGATGAAATTATAGCTGTTGTTTCTAAACAAATTAAAATGCGCAATGATTCTATTAATGAATTTAAAAAGGCTAATAGAATCGACTTAGTAGAACAAAATCAAAAAGAAATAACTATACTAAATAAATATATGCCAAAACAATTGTCACAAGAAGAAATTACAATTATTATCGATGAAGCCTTCAATAAGATTAATCCTACAAGTAGTAAAGATATAGGATTAATTATGAAAGAAATTTCTCCTAAATTAAAAGGAAAAGCAGACATGGGAGAAGTAAATACTATTATTAAAAAACGATTAGAAGATTTATAATGTTATCAACTATAGAATAAATCTAGTAATCACTTACACAAAAATATTAGATAAACCTATTCTATAGTTTGATATAAAAGTGCACTACGCACAAAAAAGCAATGCAAAAACCACATTGCTTTTTTAATGGCAAAAATACAAATAAATTAATCAGGATAAACACATAAGTTTCAAAAACTCATGCGTTTATCCTGGTTAAATTAACGTAAAAAGTAGAAAAATATACATATTTATGTTAGAATATAAATATATAAGGAGGATATTGATATGAGATGTGTTGGAACAGTTGTTAGAGGTATAAGAACACCAATAATTAAAGAAGATACTGATTTAGTAAGTACAGTAATTGAATCAGTAATGGATGCAAAAAAAAGCGAAGGATTTGAATTTAAAGACCGTGACATTATAGCTATTACTGAAGCCGTTGTAGGAATTTCAGAAGGAAATTATGTTACAGTCGATAATATAGCAACAGACGTTATAAATAAATTTAAAGACAAAGAGGTAGGCTTAGTTTATCCTATTCTAAGTAGAAATAGATTTTCAATGATATTAAAAGGAATAGCAAGAGGTATGGACAAAATAGTCATGATGTTATCTTTTCCTTCAGATGAAGTTGGAAATGGTATAATGGACGAGGAAAAATTAGAAAATAGCAAATTTAATTTAGGAGATATTATTACTGAAGAAGAATATTTAGATAATTTTGGAGATTATTTACACCCATTTACAGGTATAAATATGGTTTCCTTTTATAAGGATTTAATAGAAAAGGAAAATTGTCAAGTAGAATTTGTTTTTTCAAATAATGCAAAAGATATATTGAAATATACGAATAATGTGATAAACTGTGATATTCATACAAGATATAAAACAAAAGAATATTTAAAAAAATTAGGGGCTAATGTTTATGGATTATACGAAATTATGAATAAATCTATTGATGGTTCTGGTTTCAATCCAGAATATGGATTACTTGGTTCTAATAAATCGACTGAAGAGAAATTAAAATTATTTCCTAAAACTGGAGAAAAATTAGTAAATGAAATACACGATAAGATGCTAGAATTGACTGGAAAAAATATTGAGGTAATGGTTTATGGTGATGGAGCATTTAAAGACCCTATTGGAAAGATTTGGGAATTGGCAGATCCTGTGGTTTCTCCAGCATATACTAAAGGGTTGGAGGGTACCCCAAATGAAATAAAACTAAAATACATATCAGACAACAAATATGCTAATTTACGTGGTGAAGAATTGGCAAAAGCCATAAAAAATGAAATAAAAGAAAAAGATAAAAATTTAAAAGGGAAAATGATTACCCAAGGAACTACTCCAAGAAGAATAACTGATTTAGTAGGGTCACTTTGTGATTTAACATCAGGCTCTGGTGACAAAGGGACACCAGTTGTATATATTCAAGGATATTTTGATAATTATGCTGATTAATATGGTGGTAAACAAATATGGATATAATTTTAAAATTTGAAGATAATAATATACAATATTATGTAGTTAAAGAAAATGATGAAATTAAATATTGCTTTATAGAAAATGGAGAAAAAAAATACAATTTGAATGAAGAACAAGAGAAACTTGTAAATACGGTTATTAGTAAGATATTACCATCAAATGATAAAATAAAAACAATGGAATATACATTAAATGGAAAAAAATACGATGTATATATTGACAAAAAGAATTATTTTCACACTTTTTTTCCAATGCCAAGTAATGAAGAGTTAATAAAACTAAATTTTTTATTTAATAATATGGAAGAACATATTGCAAATGAGGGGCAACAAACATATTATAACGATCATTTGTCTCCATATGAACCTGAAGAGACAGATTTTATTAAGCGAATTGTTAAAATTGGCCAAAAAAGTGTTAAGGTATTATTAGCAGGAGGAATAATAGGTATTTCATATTTGCTTCTTTTTGTTAATAGTTATAAATTTATTAGTAATAATATAGAAGAACCTGCTGAAGAACTACAATATCAACAAGAGATTGTTTATACTCAAAGTTTATCAGATGAGGAATATTTAAAAGAAATAGAAAAAGCTATAAATAGTAATACTAATCTTAGCGATGAGGAGAAAAAAGTATATTTAGCCAATCCGAGCATGTATCTTGATACAAAAGAAAATACGTCCATTGCACATTTGAAAGAAATATTAACGACTGTTGATTTTCAGTATTTACCTTTATCAGAAAAAAATTATTATTATCCTTCTTCTAATATTATTGTTTTTTCAGCAGAAGATTTTTCTTCCGTTCCAACCAAAATAATTAATCACGAAGTATCGCATTCTATTACAAAGTATTTAGAAAATCGTACGGAAGTATTGTGTGAAACAGTAAATACAATTTATAGTATGGAGTATTTAGATAGTCTAAGTCAAGAGTTTGTTAATGATAGCATGGATTATCCATATAATTGTGTAAAGGCATTAATTGAAATATTGGGGTATGATTGCTTTAAACAATATCATAGTATTAATGATGATAATTTAATTATTAGTGAATTATGTTCAATAATTTCAAATAAAGATAAAGCGTATACCTTGATTGATAATTTAAATAATTATAGGGATATTGAATTTTATTCATTAAGTGATCCAGAACTTGATGAAAATTCTAAAAAGGAATTAATAACAAATTTGGAAAAAATAAGAACTAGAGTATATGCTTTAATTGATGAATATTGTTATGCTAAAAATGGTACTCATGTGGATGATAATCCAATTATTTTATATTATTTAGATCAAGATCAATTTTATAAAAAATTGGTAATTGATAATTTGCCAGAGGGTTATGAACTATTTGAAATAAATGAGGTTTCGAGCGATAATCAAATTGCATACTTTAACTCTAAATTAAAAAACGAGAATATGAAAATTATCAGTCATGTGGTAGCAACTGTGAGTTGTATAAATAAAGATACAGGAGAAAAGATGTATTTTGTCAAAGAAATGGAATTTATAACAATAAAAGAATATAGTGTTTTATGTGATGATATTCATATAATTGAAGATTTATTCGATTATGAACATGGAAAAGAACAGTGGATGCCAGATTTTTATAGACCTGAATATTTAAGAGCCCTAATTGAAATAATTGGAACTTCCCCAGTAAAAGAAGCATATGAGAACAAGTCGTTTGAGCCAATTTTACAATCTTTAATTAATCTTAATGGAAGTGAAAAAGATGCTAAAGAACTTGTCAAATTATTGAATATGAAAGCATTAGATGAATCTAGTACGGCAAAAATATATGATTATATGAAAGAATACTATTGTGATAAATATAATGCTAATTTAGAAGATGATTTGATGATGCTATTGTATTTAAATAAACCTCTCTTTGAAAAAGAAATATTGTCTATGTATAATCTCTCTGATACGTATATAGGGTGTGATACATCTACTTTATCTACAAAAAAATATTTTGACAAAGAGGGTCAAAATAACAAAATTACTATTGAGTTATTTGGAAGAAGTAATGTTGATCAAGAGGAGATTTATCCAGAGAATGAATTTGGTATTCTAACTATTGATGATAGTAATAGATATTTAAATAATGGAATTTTGCATATAAAATAAAAACACTTGCTATTTCTAATAATTATGATAAAATAGTATCAAGTTTAATTAGGGATTATAATCGTTTAATTAGGGTTTATTTACACATGAATTATCTAAAACAATTATAATACTTTGACTGTTATGAGGTGAATTATGGTACAAAAAGAAGAATTAAAAGAATTAAAAAGGGAAATAGTTTCATCGGAGGGCAAAGCATTGACTGGTTATGCTACTAAAGATATGCCTTGGTTAAAATATTTTAATAGACAGTTTTCTTTAGATGATATACCAAATATGTCAATATTTCAACTCGTTGAGCAATCAAATAAAGATAACTTAGATAATATTGCATTGGATGTTAGAACTAGTAAAGATAATTTTAGCAGAGGAATAAAAATTACCTACAGAACATACATTGAAAGAATGAAAAAAAGTGCTAAATCATCATTAGATATGGGTATTAATGTTGATGATATTGTACCTATTATTTTGCCTAATATTCCAGAAGCAAGAATATTGCTATATTCAAATAGTATTGTTGGTGCTACATCATATCAAATATCTCCATTAATGCCATCGGCACAGTTAGCATCAATATTAAGTGAAAACCAAGTTAAAAATATATTTATTTTTGAACAATTCTATGAAAAGTATAGTGAAGTATTAAGGAATTCATCAGTTGACAATATCGTTTTACTAGATGGCACTGAGTCTTTACCAACAAGTTTGAAGGTTTTAAAAGAGGTAAAAGATTTTCTTACTGGAACTAGAGCTAAAAATATGGATAAAATATTTAAATTAGATAGAAGAATAGTTCCATGGAGTGAATATGATAGAGCAAGTAGATATATTCCCGGGAATATTACTCCATACTATGATGAAAATCATGTTGCGGCAATAATTGGAACAAGTGGAACAAGTGGTACATCAAAAGGTGTGTGCATGTCCGATAAAAATATAAATGCAGTAGGGTGTGCTTATAGAGATGGTAATATTTTGACAGGGAATATAATGGATGCTTTACTTCCATCAATTGGTTATGGAATTTCTTTAATACATTATCAAACAATAGATGGAAAATATGTTTATTTAATACCTGAATTATTAACGAAAAAATTTCCAGATGCACTATACAAATTAATGCCAGATAATTTTACTGGAGGTCCAGTTCATTTTCTAAATTTAAGAGAAAGCAATCAATATAAAAACGGTCAAAAATTAACTTGTAAAAATTTAATATCTGGAGGTGCTTCTTTATCTAAAGATCTTGAGGAGGAGTTAAACAAAGTATCAGACGGTTACGCTGAAGAAGGAGTTGTAAATAATGATATTATTGTAAGACAAGGTTATGGCTTGACAGAAAATATTGCTATGGGAACATATTCAATGCGAGGTGCTTATAAATTTGGTAGTATAGGTATTCCAATGCCATATTGTATAATTGGCATATTTAAGCCAGGAACCGATGAAGAATTAAAGTATTATGAAGAAGGAGAAATTTGTATAACAGGGCCTACCGTAATGATGGGATATTTAAATAACGAAGAAGAAACAAATCAAGTAATAAAAGTCCATAGTGACGGTCGAAGATGGATTCATACTAAAGATATAGGATATATGGATGAAACGGGGCATATTTTCTTTAAAGATAGATTGAAAAATATCTTTATGAGAACAGGATTTAATGTTCATCCATCAACAATATCTAATACAATAAATAGTCTTCCATATGTAGTAGATAGTGTCACAATTGGTTTTAATGATCCAATTGAGCAGTGTGTTCCTGTTTCCTTTGTGGTTTTGAATGAAGAAATGTTAAAGGACAAGGACGAGGAAGAACTTAGAAAAGAAATTATAGATTATTGTTATGCTAATTTGGAAGAAACCTCTGTACCTGTTGAAATAGTATTTACAAATATGCTTCCTATTAATCTAGGTGGAAAGGTAGATACTAATAGAATTGCTAAAGAATCAGAGATTAATTTATATAAGAGTTCAAAAATTAAAAAAAGAATAAAATTTAATGTATAGATGGATGGTGTGATTGTGATATGATAGGATTAACTTTTTCTATATCATGTTTATTATTTATTGGTATTTTACTTGTATTTTATCTTTCTAAAAAAAGATTAAAAACTGTAGATAATTCTATTTTTTTACATATGATTGTATTAAATATTGTTGGTATTTTTATAGATATAAGTGGCTTTATCTTTTTTAAAAAACTTGGAATAGATAATTTAATCAATATAATTATTGCAAAAGTATATTCTGTATATTATGTTTCTTATGTAACATTGCTACTAATATATATAATAAATGTATCTACAAATAAATTAAATAAGTATTTAAAAATAATTATGCCAATTTTTATTATATACATTTTATTAGTGGCAATTTTACCTATTGAAATTTATTTTGAAAATAATATTGGTTATACAACAGGCCCATGTATTAATTTAGGATACTTTATTGGTTATACTGAAGTTATTTTTATGATGTTTTTACTAATAAAAAATATTAAAAAAATAGGATTGAAAAGATATATACCGTTAATAGCATTTGCTATACTTACAATCGTGTGTGCCATAATACAAAAGTTATATCCTGAAGTAACTTTATTATTATTAACAAATTCATTAGTAACATTTTTAATGTATTTTACAATAGAAAATCCAGATATGAAGATGTTGAAAGAGATGCATGATGCAAAAGAAATATCTGATAATGCAAATGAGGAAAAGACTTTATTTTTATATAATATGACGCAAGAAATTAGAAATACTACTAAAAATATTGATACACATGCAGATACTATTTTAGATAGTGATTCACTAGATATTGATAAAGATAGTGCTAGAAATATTAAAGGTGAAACATCTAAATTTAGAACAA
>CALVON010000045.1 GCA_944350315.1 uncultured Bacilli bacterium
ATTTAGCAGTGCCTAAAATTACTGGAAATAATACACCTGCTACTTTATCTAAAGAAACAATAACGGATTTATTAAAAGAAGAATTAGGCTTTGATGGTATAGTTATAACTGATGCTCTAAATATGAAAGCTTTAACTAATGAATATACTGAAGAAGAAATATATATTAATGCTATTAATGCTGGAGTAGATATATTACTAATGCCTGATTTTGATATAGAAACTATTAATATCATAAAACAAGCAATTACTAGTGCAGAAATTTCTGAAGAACAAATTGATAAATCAGTAAGTAAAATATTAGATTTAAAATATGATTTATTAGAAGAAGAAAATATTTATACCAAAGAATATTTAGGAAGTATCTCCCATCAAGAAATAATTTCTAAAATTGATGAAGTAAGTTAAATAAGCATATCTACTCTAGCTGGTAACTCTTTAAAATTACGTTTAACAAAAAAATCATATGGTTCTACATCTAATGCTTTTGCTAAACTATCTAAACTATCAAAAGATGGTGTATGTTGGCCTAATTCCAACTGACTTATGTAAGTAACGCTTAAATTAGCAAGTAGAGCTAATTGTTCTTGACTATATTTTTTCTTAAAACGAAAATACTTAACATTATTTCCAAATATTTCATTTAGTTTTAAATTAGTATTTGTTTTCAAATAAACACCTCAATAATATATAATTTATAGTTACTAAATATTATAAATAGTATTATTTTTTTTGATTAATTCTCTTACATTTAATTATGGCTCTATCTTTAAGTAACTCAAAAGGCTCTATATTAAAAGTATATGCGATTTTATCTAAAAAATCAGATGTAACATTTCTTTTAGCATTTTCTAATTGTGAGACATAAGCTGGACTCGATTGCATTTTTTCTGCTAATTTTTCTTGAGACCATTTAGCTTGATGTCTAAAATAAATAATATTATGAGCAATCAATTCTCTAGTAGTTTTAATACTAATCACCTCAATTCAAACATAAAGAAAAATCTTTTAAAATTTTACTAAATGGAAGTTTATAAAGCATATTATAAATAAAAAGACTCTCATAATTATTAGAATTCATTTGGAATTCTAATATAGTAATTTTATGCAATAAAAGAGTCTAAGATTTAGCTCATCATAAATTCTAATAATTTAGAATTTTTTTGACTAAAAACCTAGACTTTAAATTATTAATTACATAAAATTAACATTACCACTTATTAAAGAGCATTAGTAATATAATACTCACCTTCTACAGCTTTCCCATCGTTAGTAGCATTAAAAACTAATACTGGTCTATAAGTTTTAGAAGATAAGCCAAAGAAATCAACAACAGTTCTAGTTTCACCTTTTATCCAAACGTTTGAACGAGCGTCTATTCCCCAACCAATAAGAAACTTTTTGGATTGAACGCTTATACCTAATTGAGCATCTGCATCAGTTTGATAATGATTAACTACTACAGATGGAGAACTGGTTAAATTTGCTTCTACTCCTATATCATAATCTCCTACTGCTTCAAAAGAAAAATGATTATAAAAAATTGCAGCTGAAGCTATGTTAATAAATAGTCCAATACATAAACAAAATACAAAAAGGAAACTGATTTTTTTCAAAAAACTTACTCCTTTCATAATAATTTAAAATTTTTTATACAATAATTTTTTAATTTATTCCTTGTGTAAGATCATAATCTCCACTTATAGCTTTCCCGTCATTAGTAGCATTAAAAACTAATACAGGCCTATAGGTTTTAGAAGATAAACTTGAGAAACCTACAACAGTTCTAGTTTTACCTTTTATCCAGACATTTGAACGAGCGTCTATTCCCCAACCAACAAGAAACTTTTTGGATTGAACACTTATACCCAATTGAGCATCTGCATTAGTTTGGTGGTGATTAACTACTACAGAAGGAAAACTAGTCACTTTTTCTTCTACTCCAATATCAGTGTCACCAACATTTTTGAAGCTAAAAGAGTTATTAGAAGCATAAACTATGCTAATACCTAATGCAATAGTTAATAAGCCAACACATATTAAGCTAATTTTTTTCAAAATACTACCTCCTTTCTATGAATATTTCAATAGAAAACAAATAGTTGCAAACTTCCAACATTAACCTACACTCAAACATTCTCTATCGTTACCATACTTATATCACATTTACCCTATATTGTCAAATGCAAAATATGCCTTTTTGCATAAAAAATATATTAAAAAATTGAAATCAAATAAATAATGTGTTATACTGAAAACATAGAAAGTTGGAATAATATGAGATTAGATAATGTAGTGAAATGTTTTGAAAAGCAAGAAGAAAAAATCACAGTATTAAATCATATTAATTATAATTTTGAAAGTGGGAAATTATATGCTATAACTGGTCATTCTGGAAGCGGAAAGACCACATTAATTAACTTATTAGGGCTGATAGAACAGCCAACAAGTGGTAAAGTATTTATCGATAATAAAGATGTTAGCAAGCTTAACGATTTTGAAACTTCAAAAATCCGTTCTGAAAAAATTGGCTTTGTTTTTCAAAATTATTATTTAGATGAAAATTTAAAGGCTTATGAAAATGTAATGGTGCCAATGATTATTAATAAAAATATTAAAAAGGAAGAAAGAAAAAAACTGGCAATACAATTATTAGAGAAATTCGGATTAAAGGAAAGGATAAATCATTTCCCAAAAGAATTATCAGGTGGAGAATGTCAAAGAGTAGCAATAGCAAGAGCTATGGCAAATAATCCTGATATTATTTTAGCTGATGAACCGACAGGTAATTTAGATGAAAAAAATGAAATAATAATTTTTCAAGAATTAAAAAAATTAAGTACAGAAGGCAAATGCGTAATAGTTGTAAGTCATAGTGATAGAATAAAAAATTATGCTGATACAATTCTTTCTATTAAAGGAGGAAAAATAGATGAATAATATTTCCTTTAAAGATAAATACTTCTTACTTCATTCTAATTTGCTAAAAAAAAGAAATATACTTTTGTTTATAATTTTAGTTTTAGTAATTTTAATTTTATTACTTTGTTTTAATTTGATTTTTTTTGTAGGCGATTTTCAAGAAATTAACATTAACAAAAATGTAGATATGAGAACTCTATTAGTTTATTCTAAAGATGATAAAGCAAATTTTAATGATATAAGTAATCTAAAACATGTTGTTTATAACAATAGTACTAAATTTTATGGAAGTACAGGAATATATAGTGAAGAATTTAATAATAAAGAAACAAAAGGATTTGTTGCTGTTTATCCTTTACTATTACCTAAAGAACTTAAGATTATAAATGGAAGAAGCATTCAATCTGATAATGAAGCAGTATGTCCAACTAATTTCTATCCACATAGTATTTATATCAATGAAAATTCTGACATTATGAGAATAAATCCCGAATATTATTTAAATACTGGTGATATTATTGGTAAAAAATTCACTATTAAATCTAATAATCCGGAAAATGAAAATATAACTGTAAAAATAGTAGGATTGTATAATTCAGAAGATAATTTGAAACCTATTAATGGTTGTTATATTTCCGAGACAGCATATGATCAAATTGTAAGTCCATATGAAGCAACTATAACGAATTATCTTGAAGATGGCTCTATCGTCACTGAAAATATTGATTACACAGGAAATATAGTTATAATTGATGAATATAAAAATGTAAAAAATGTAAAAAATAAATTAGAAGAGATGGGTTTTTCTGTAAGTAATGCTTTTTATATTGATAATCAAATTTTAAAGTCTATTTTTACAATCCCATTACTTATAAGTTTAATTGTTATTATTTTATCATTAAATATTATTTATTCATTTATAAATAAAAAAGTAAAGTATCGTCTTCCTAATTATGGTATTTTAAAAACTATTGGATATAATAAAAGAATTATAATTTCCATAGATACTTTAGAAAATATTATAGTATTTATTTTTAGTTTTATAATTGCATTTTTATTATATATAGCAATATATACTATTCTAATGAATACAATATTAGTTGAATACGTTTATAATAATTTAACAATTCATATTCCATTTTTATATATTATAATATTTGTCATATTATTTATAATAATTATTACAATAATGTGTAAATCCAAATTAAATAAAGTATTAAATCAGCCGATAAGAGATTTGTTAGGGGAATAATTTATGATTTTATTAAAAGGATTCTTAAGAAAAAAAACAACCAAAAATTACTTTATAGTTTTTTTTATAGTATCTCTTATATTAATTTCTTTATTAATTAGCCAAAAATATTTTATAAAATTAAATAATGAAAATTACAAAGGGTCATATATTTTTATTACAGATACATTGAACAAATATAATCAAATTAAAAAAAATTCAAACTTTAAAACTATTGAAATTGGAATTCCAATAATTAATGAATTAGAAATAGATACATATATATTAGTTGGAAGTGATTTAGTGATAGATAATGATACTATATTTGTTCCTCTAAAATATCAAAATTTATTATCATCTATTATTAAAGTCAATGACACGGAGTTAGTAATAAAAGATGTATATGAAGGCTACAATAATAACATTTTTCTAATAAATAAAAATACAGCTCAAGAATTATCTAAAAAAGTAAATAAAGTAACATATGTAATAGATTTAAAAAACTGGACTTATTATGATAGAATTATAAACAACTTAAAAAATACCTATGAAAATGTATTTGCATTTGTAGATACAAGTCAGGAAATAAACTATAATACCATTATAACAGCATTTGATATTTTTATTATACTTACACTGGTAGTTTTAGCAGTAATAACTGTAGTGTCTTGCTTAAATATTATAGAAGATGAAAAGAAAAATAATACATTGTATCACTACATAGGATATTCAAAATTAAGAATAATAATGTTATTAAGTTCAAAAATTATTTTCATTATTGGAATAAATGCAATAATTATGATATTAATATATAAATTAATGTCTAATCTAATTTAAGCAATGATTAATTTATTAAAGAGCAATTTAAATGAGTTTTTATTTTAATAATCATTTATATACCTATCAATTTTCTTTAAAAAATGCTATAATCTATATGTAATTATTTTAATAGTGTTTATAAAGGAGAAAATTTTTATGGCAAAAAAGAAAGTAAAAGATGCAACTAAAAAAATAAATATTTTTACTTTAATATTTGGTGTTTTAATGGGAATTTTAGCTCTACCAATTATTAGTTTATTTCCCTCTAATGGTAATCTATCTTTTTGGCAATATATAGGC
>CALVON010000046.1 GCA_944350315.1 uncultured Bacilli bacterium
GAATATAAAGAAAAATAATTTGTTTAAAAAGGATTTTAACTATCCTTTGTTTAGTCGTGTCAGAATAAAATCTGACATGACTTTTTTCTTTGTCCTTGAACAGAGAACTTTCCTATTCCATAAAAAAAATGCATTACTATGCATCCTCTTTTTTATTATTTTGCATGCTATATTTTTTAACTAATTTTTTCCGGCAGCTACGACACATTGATTCATAGCTAACCCCCTCTATTCCATCAATAGCTACTTGTTCTCCAGAAAATACAGGAATTCCTTTTTCAAAGCGAACATTTCTTGTTGCCCCTTCACCACATTTACATATCGTCTTTAGTTCCTCAAGAACATCGGCATAAATAAACAACGCTTCACTACCAGGAAATAAGTTATCTTGAAAATCAGCCCTTAACCCATAACACATTACCGTAATTCCTAACTTATCAACTACCTCAGTTAGTTCTTCGACATGATGTCTTTCTAAAAACTGGGCTTCATCTATTAAAACACAATCCAAATTATTTTCTGTTATATGTTTACAAATTAGTAAATATAAATTATCTTCAGATGATATAAGATAATCAGTATCTAGTTCATTATTATCTCTTGATACTATTTTATTTTCTCCTTTTTTATCTTTAACTGGTTTAATAATAACTGCTACCTTTTCTTTTTCCTTATAGTTATACCAAACTTTCATTATATCTCGTGTTTTACCACTACCCATAGCTCCATATCGAAAATATAATTTAGCCATTTTATCACTTCCTTTTAATTGGCTCTTGGATGAGTTTTATCATATACTTGTCTAATTTTTTCATCTGTTACATGTGTATAGATACTAGTAGTATTTAAAGATTCATGCCCTAATAATTCTTTGACACTTACCAAGTCCGCTCCATTATTTAACATTTGAGTAGCAAAAGTATGTCTTAACATATGAGGACTAATATGCATATCAATGCTTGCCTTAACAATTATATCATCAATTATTCTGCGTACATATCGATCACTTAGTTTATAACCATCTTTATTTAAAAATAAATATTCACTATTCTTTATATTTAATTTAATATACCCATCTTTTAAATAATTTAATAAATCATTATATGTATTTATGCCAAAAACAACAATTCTTTCTTTATTTCCTTTTCCTAAAATTTTAATCGTTCTATCATTTAACTTTATATCTTTAATTTTAATATTTACTAATTCTGATACTCTAAGTCCTGTTGCATAGAGCATTCTAATTATTAGTAGATTTCTTTGTCCTAATGGCCTTCTAGTATCAGGTATATTAAACATTTTATCAATATCATCGTCACATACAAATTTAGGCAAGCTATTATCTTTTCTAGGGTTTTTAAATTGGTGAAAATAGTTTATATCAATTATTTCTTTTTTTAATAAATAATCATAAAATGTTCTTAAACTACTTAGTTTTCTTGATATTGTGGTTTTTTTCATTTGTATACTATATAAATAGTTTAAATATTCATTTATATCTTCTTTTTCTACTAATAAAAGGTCTTTTTTTATAATTCTTTTGAATTCTAAAAGATCATTTTGATAATTAATGATAGTATTTTTTGAGTGTTTTCTTATTACTTGTAAATAATTTAAAAATTCATCTATATAATTCATTTATCTGCTTTTTTTCTTTCTAATACTACTATTAGCAAGAGTAATTAAAGTGTTAATATTTAATTGTGTAGTTAATTCTAATAAAACAATATCACCATATGAAATATCGGCATACCCATATAGACCATCTACTATTTTTCCTTCTTTAGAATCTACTAAACTATCTAATTGTTCTAAATCGTATGAAGCAATTATTTCCATTGCTTTAGCATATTCTTCGTCTCCTTGTTTAGCATAATCTAATAAGCTTGATAAATAGGTATCCCTTGTGTAATGTTTGTCCAAATCTTGTGATAGATTATACCCTATTCTTTTAGGTAATGTTTTTACTTTTCTTTTACTATATTTTAAACCAAAATATATATCTCTTGCTTTCATATAATTACCATCTTTTAAAAAGGCTTCTACTCCAAGGTCAATATCTCTTTCTGTTAAGACTCCATTTCCATGAACAAAATTTATAAATGCTGGTGTTTGTAAATGTCTAATGTCAAATCGCATTATTCTTTGACGATCTTCTTTTAAGTAACTAGAAAATACAACTTTTAGATTATTTATATCATAATTATCACTTTGATATTTAATTGGCAGTTTGCGACTTACCATGGTTTTATTTTTACTATCATATCTTTGACGTTCGAGATGAGCATCCATAACATCATCCAAATTAATATCAAGTTGTAGTATTCTAAATAATTTTGAAATTAGCTCATTTTGATTATTAAAATTAACTGTATACTCATCAGCAATTTTTACACTAGGAAAAGGGATAGTAATAACTCCTTTTGTAGTAACTATAAACAAATAAGTAGCGTTTTTCGTATCGGTTTCCATTTTTACTTCTCCTTCATTGCTTTAAACATTTTTTTCCATAATCCCGTTTGTGAATAGTTAAGAATTCCTACTTTATATATTTTAATTCCATATTTAATTAATAGGAAGATAACTAGTAACAATAATGCAATGCTACCAAGTAAATCAAATATTGTAATTTCACCAATTATATATAATGATGGAGCTAACATTGAAGATATAAATGGAATATAACTCATAATTCTAATAAATAAACTTCCTTTAAATAATCCTGACATAAGTGATAAATAATATCCTACTAAACAAATTATTACTATTGGGGTTTGCAATTGTTGATAATCTTCTAAATTAGTAGTCATACTAGCAAGGACTCCAGCTAACAAAGAATATGCAACAAATGTTAATAACATTATTATTAGAAATATCGGTATTGCATAAATTAAAGTATTTATAACACCATTTAATGAAATATTATCAATGAGTGAAGTTATCTCATTATCAAGTCCCATCAATATGCTTCCATCATTAATAAAGTATCTTAATAAAATTCCAATGCCTGCAAAAACTAATAACAATGCGCCTTGGACAATTACAAATAAATTAGAAGAAATAACTTTTGATAAAAAATGGATTTTAGGTGAAACATTCGAAATAATTATTTCCATACTTTTAGTTGATTTTTCTTCATTTACCTCAGCACCAATCATTTGTACTAAAAAGATAATTAACATAAAAATAGGTAGTGTTATTATCTGCATAATTGTTGAAGTAATCATATCATTTTCAGAATTATCATCTGATAAAACGATATCTTCTACTTGAACATTTGCGCTAATATCAGCATACATCTCATCAGTTATATTATGCTTTTTTAATGCTATTTCACTTCTTATTGCATTTAAAGTAGTATTAATTAGCGTATTAGTAATTGTTCCTACGCCTTCATTGCTAACAAGTGTTGCCTTAATGTAATTCTCTTCATCAGAACTAATTACTAATAATATCTTATCTTCTTCTTCAACTAATTTTTTACCCTCATCGTAGCTCCCGTCATAATTGGTAATTTTAACATCTTCATAGTCTAAAGCATATTTTTGATACACTTCGTAATTACTTTCAAACTGGGAAAAAGAATTTACCTCATCAATAATTAATATTTCTTGTGGTGAATCAAAATCTCCTCCAAACAATTTAATTATAGAGTCAATATTTATAAGGCCTACTATTAAAATTGCAAAAATTAAGTTTGCTATTAAAAACCATTTTGTTTTAATCTTTTTATTAAGACTCATTTTTGTTAAAAATAATAATTTATTTTTCATAGTTCTCTCCTACCGTATTAATAAAGATTTCATTTAAACTTGGATCTTCAACACTAAATTTAGTAATATTTTGGTATTTGGATATTTCCTTAAAAATACTATTTGTATATTCTTCACTAGTAATTGATATGATATATTCATCTTTTTGCTTAGTAATATTTTCAACGCCTTTACATAATTTAATTTTATCAATATCTATATCTCCTTTAACATAGATATTTTTCTTTTTATAATCTTTTTTAATATCTTTTAAATAACCTGATAAAACACTTTTTCCTTTTACTAAGACAACTAATCTATCACAAAATAATTCAACATGTTCCATTCTATGTGATGAAAAAATTATACTTGTTCCTTTATTTTTTAAATCAATAATAACTTTTTTAAATAATTCAACATTTAAAGGATCCAAACCTGAAAATGGTTCGTCTAGAATAAGTAATTCTGGATCATTAATAATTGCTGAAATAAATTGAATTTTTTGTTGATTACCTTTTGATAATTCTTTAATTTTTCTATTTTTATACTCCGTTATTTCAAATACTTTTAGCCAATAATCTAATTTTTTTTCGATTATTTTTTTATCCATAGATTTTAAAACGCCATAATAAATAATTTGCTCTAATACCGTTAACTTAGTTAATAAACTTCTTTCTTCTGTTAAAAAACCAATTTTATCAGTTATTGAATAATCTATTTTTTTTCCATTTAAAGTTATTTCTCCAGAATAATCATCAATTAGTCCTAAAATCATTCTAAAGGTTGTTGTTTTTCCAGCCCCATTTAACCCTAATAAACCAAATATTTCTCCTTTATCTACTTCAAAACTAAGATTATTTACGGCTTTTATCTTACCATAATTTTTTGATACATTTGTTACTTTTAACATTTAATTCATCCTCCTATTTAGCCTGTTTTGTTAAAGCTATACGAGCTGCTTCTTGCTCTGCTGCTTTCTTGCTAGTGCCAGAACCTTTTCCCAATATATGTCCATCTACTTTAACAACACATTCAAACTTTTTATTGTGAGCAGGGCCCTCTTCATTAACAATTTCATATACGACACTCTTTTTATCTGTTTGAACTAATTCTTGTAAGGTTGATTTATAATCATGTAAAAAATCAATATTTTTATCAATATATTTTACAATAATTTTAAGAACGATTTCTTTAGTTTCATTAAGTCCCATATCTAAATACATTGCTGCTACAAAAGCTTCGAAAACATCAGCTAAAATAGTATTATTGGGACCAGTCTCGGCTTCACATCCTCCTAATTTTATATCTTGTTCAAATTTTAAATCATGAGCATATGTTGCTAATGCTTCTTCACAAACATATCTCGCTCTCATTTTCGTCATAACACCTTCAGGAAGATGTCTTTCTTTGTATAAATAATCACTTATTATAAATTCTAAAACAGCATCTCCTAAAAACTCTAATCTCTCATAACTAGTAAATGAGGGATTTTCATTACTATATGAAGTATGTGTAAAAGCTTCGTAGTATAAGTTTATATTTGTTGGATTAAAATTTAGTGTTTTAAATATTTTCATAAATACCACCTTCTTTAAAAATTATACCATTTATATATTATATAATCAACTTAAATTAAATATAATTTTATTAATTTAAAGATGCATTAACATAGACAAAAACAATATTATTTGATAAAATATAGATAAATAATGAAAAGAGGTAAAAATGAAAAAAGTATTTATTGTATTATTATTTATATTCTTTTTAACAGGATGTAATTTATTTAAAAGTGATGCTATGGAAGATATTGATGTTTATACTACAACATATCCTATTAACTATTTAATAAAATATCTATATGGAGACCATTCTTCTATATACAGTATTTATCCAAATGGTGTTAATTTTAAAGATTATGAACTATCAGATAAAAAAATTAATGAATATGCAAAAAGTGATTTATTTGTATTTAATAGTTTAGATGAAGACCGTAATTATGCAGTAGAAATGATTAATAAAAATAAAAATTTAAAATTAATTGACACATCTTTAGGAATGAAATATAATTATTCAATCGAAGAATTATGGCTAAATCCTTATAATTATTTAATGATGGCTAAAAACATTAAAGATAGTTTAAATGAATATATTACTAATCCTTATCTTGTCGAAGAAATAAACGAAAATTACGAGGTATTACAATATGATTTATCAAAATTAGATGCTACATACAAAGATGATTTAAAAAATACTAATTATACAACTATTGTTAGTGATAATGATCTTTTTAAATTTTTAGAAAAATATAATATTGAAGTAATTTCTTTAGAAGAAGATATCAGAAGTATAAAAGTTAAAGATGGTGATACGTTATCTGCAATCTCTCAGGAATATAATGTTTCTACAAGTGATATTTTAACATATAATAATAAGACAGATGAAGTATTAACCCCTGGCGAAGTTATTGAAATTCCTATTAAAGTAATTTCTTCTTCTGATGTTTCTTTGGTAAAAAAATTAATAAATGAAAATAAGATTAAATATATATATACATCAAGCGATGAAACTAATGACACAGTTAATGATCTCATTACTAATTATGATTTGGAATTAATAAAAATAAATGATATGTATAGTGTAGATGGCGGAGTTACTAATAGTAACGAAAACTATTTAACAATCATGAATAATAATTTGGACCTTATAAAAAAAGAATTAATGAAATAAGGAGGTAAAATGAAATATTTTATTGCCGCAATGGGTATTTTATCTATTTTTATAGTTACTTATATTAATTTTTATCCAGATAAAGTAAAAGATTTAATTGATAAATATATATATAAGAAAGAATATATTATTGCTAAAGCCAATGATTATTATTTAGAAAATAATTATGAATACTTACAAAATTATACCGATGATGTCAAAAATAAAGATGAATTATTAAATTATATATATTATGTTATTAATACAGGTAGTGATTACGCTGATGGAGAATGTGCAAAGGAATATACTGATTGTGTTAAAGATTTAAGTATGTTAGCAAATGATGAGGCAAAGCTATCTTTAATAAATAATTTTGTACATCCATATAACAGTTTTAAAACAATTTCTTTTACTTATAATGAACGAGGAGAATTTTCTTTAATTATTGAACACATGTATTCTGATGAAGAGATTACTGAAATTAACTATGTCGTCGAAAACAAAGTTAATGAATTAATTAATGATACAATGTCTTCGGAAGATAAAATTAAAACCATTCACGATTACGTTATTAATACAACAGAATATGACACTTTAAAAACCAAAAATATCAATGATGAAACTTATAAATCAAATACTGCCTATGGAGTATTAATTCAAGGATATGGTATATGTAGTGGATATTCTGATGCTATTTCTATCTTTTTAAATAAACTAGGAATTAAAAATTACAAAATTAGTAATGATACGCATATTTGGAATTTAATCTATTTAAATGGTGTATGGGTTCATTTAGATGCTACTTGGGATGACCCTATAAGTGAATTTAATGAAAACAGAGATACATATTTTTTAATTGATTATGATGAATTACTAGAACTAGATGATGATACTCACTACTTTGATAAAACAATATATAAAGAAGCATATTAAAAAAGAATACTAAAGTATTCCTTTTTTATTCCTCAAAATAACTTGTACCAATAAATTCTCTTAATATAGATAAAGATGGAACGTCTTCGCTTGGAAGGGGTAATACAAGATCTAATAATTTTATTAATCTTGAAGCCGTCAAATATTGTGGATCATTTGGTTTTATTTGATATAGTAATGGTTCTGCATATACTTTTAAAACCGCTAATTCATATGCTAGAAATGTATTAAAAATTATATTAGCTTCATCCTGATATTTAAAGACATACTTCTCTTCTCCATCTCGAACCTCGCTCCAAGTAGAAAGGGTATGCGATGGCTTATATCCTCTCGTTCTATTGTCTCTAACCATTCTTCTTAAAAGCCTTATATCTGTTAAGCTTATTCTATTATCATCATCTATATTTAAATATACAAGTGGTGAAATATATATTTTAAATTTTTTACTTTTAGGAATATCTTTTAGTAATTCTTCAGATAAGGCATGTAGCCCTTCAATTATTAAAATATCATTTTCTTTCATCTGAATTGCTTTATTAAATATTTTTTTCCCTTCGACAAAATCAAATGTTGGTGCTACTACTTTATTTCCTTTCAATAATTTAGCTATCTGATTATTAAAGAGTTTAATATCAATTGCCCTTATACTTTCAAAATCAGGTTTTCCTTTTTCATTTAATGGCGTTTCATCACGATTTATAAAATAATCATCCAAAGAAATAGGCACGGGATTTATTCCAAGTGTTTTTAAATACATAGAAAGTTTTTTAGCAGTTGTAGTTTTTCCTGAAGAAGATGGCCCAGACAACAATATTATTTTTATATTACTCTTATTTTCTTTTATATTACTTGCAATTTGTTGCAATCGATAATTTTGAATAGATTCTGATAAATTAATAAGTTCGCCCCTCTTACTACTAATAATCGCATCATTTAATTCACCAATGCTACTTATATTAAGTATTTTAGCCCATTCTAAATATTCATCAACACAATTAAAGAATTGTTCATGATGCCTATATTTTAAAACTTTCTTATTATCATAAATAGAAGGATATCTAAGAATTACTCCTTTATTAGGAATATTAGTTAGGTCAAAATATTTTAAAATAGATGTATCATATGGCAAACTACCAATTATATAATTATATATATCGTCTAATTTATATAATGTTACATAGTTATTTTTATCATAAAACAATGTTCTTATTTTATCTTCACGATTAATACTTCTAAAATATTCAACAGCATCATGCATAGTTGTTTCTATTTTTGTAAAAGGAACCGAACGTTCTACTTTTTCTTTCATTTTTTGTTTTATTTCTGTAATATCTTTTTCCGAAATGGCTTTATTTATTTCAAAGAATATTCCCCTATCAATAGAGTGTCTTATTCTTATTGCTGTATTCTTACCTAAAACTTCTAATGCAGATACTTTAAACAAAAAGATTAATCCTTTTTCATAAATTCTATTTCCATATATATTATTTATATCATATAAAATCAATTTCCCACTTTTGTTAATAACATCATCATATTCAATAATTATATTTTCAAAGTTAGCACAAATTATTTCCTTATCTATTTTCAAACTCTTAATTACTTCTGATAATTTTATACCTTTACGATACTCCTGCTTACTTCCATCTTCAAAAGTTATTATTACACTATTCATATAGCCAACTCCTTACTTTATATAATTATATCATAATATCTTATTTTTTTAAATAAAAAAGTATTACATCACCTTACTTTTAAAAATATTTTATCAATAATAAAAGTACTTCATATTTTATAATAAAGTACTTTTATTAATATTATGCTCTTTCTACTTTTAATTTTACATTATATTCATTAATTTCATAACTATCTTGTAAATTTTTAGCTGGTAAGAATTTAATTGCTAAAGTTTCTTCTTTAATGAATTCGACAAAGTCACTAATACATTTAGTATATTCTTCACTTGATTCATAATATACATTTATTCTATCAGCAATATCATAATTATTATTTTTTCTTATTTGTTGAATTTTAGAAACAGTTTCTCTAGCTAATCCTTCATTTAATAATTCTTCTGATAAAGAAGTATTTAGTACAATGAAATTATTACCTTTATATGTTGCGTTAAAGCCTGTTTTTGCTTCTACTCTTATATCTACCATTGATGGAAGAACTTCAAATTCTTCTTTAGATAAAGTTATTTTTATACTTTCATTATTTTTTAGCTTATCAATGTCTGTACTTGATAGTTTTGTTAAACAATCTTGAAATTCTTTCATTTTAGGGCCTAATACTTTTCCTACTTCTTTAAAGTTAGGTTTTACAATAAAGTTGATATATGTAGTTAGATTTTTCTCAAATACTACCTCTTTGACATTTAGTTCTTCTTTTATTAAGTCTACTAAATCACTTATAACTTTTTCGTTTTTCTTATCAATAATAACTTCACTAATTGGTTGCCTTACTTTGATTTTTGCTTCTTCTCTAGCATTTCTTCCCAAGCTAATTAATTCTCTTACTAAATCCATTCTTTTCTCAATCTTATCTTGATACATTGACTTATCAGCTACAGGATAATCAGCTAAATGAACACTTTCTAATCCAGTTAAATTACGATATATTTCATCGGTAATAAATGGGCTTATCGGAGCCATCAATTCACATAGTCCTACTAATACTTGATATGTTGTTTGATATACTGCTTTTTTACTATTATTTAATTCACTACCCCAAAATCTTCTTCGGTTTCTTCTAATATACCAATTTGACAAATCTTCGTTTAAGAAATTATTAATGGCCTTGGTAGTCTTATTTAAATCATATTCATCCATAGCCTCAGTTACGTAATTAACCAACTTATTATACTTCGATAATAACCACTTATCTATTTCTTCTAAATCATTATATTCTACTTTAAAATTACGTGGATCTAAATTATCAGCATTGGCATACATTTGGAAGAATGTATATGTGTTTTTTAAAGTACTAAATGTTTTTGATTGAATTTCTTTAATTCCATCTTCATCAAACTTTAATGGAGTCCACACCGGAGATGTATATAACATATAAAATCTTGTAGCATCAGCTCCATATTTCCTTAATATACCAAATGGTTCGACGGCATTGCCTTTACTTTTATGCATTTTTTGACCATATTTATCTAAAACTAAGTCATTTACTAAAACATTTTTATATGGGGCACATCCTTCTAAAAATGTAGAAATTACTATTAAAGAATAAAACCATCCTCTAGTTTGATCAATGCCTTCACAAATAAAATCAGCTGGGAATTGTTCTTTCCATAATTCTTTATTTTCAAAAGGATAATGATATTGAGCAAATGGCATTGCCCCTGAATCAAACCAACAATCAATTACATCAGATATTCTATTCATAGTCTTACCACATTTTGGACATTTTATATGAATATCATCAACATATGGTCTATGAAGTTCAATACTATCATCAATTTTTTCAATTGCTTTTGATACTAGTTCCTCTCTTGATCCAATCATTTCATCATGACCACATTCACATCTCCATAGTGGAATTGGTGTTCCCCAATATCTATTTCTTGAAATTGCCCAATCATTTAAGTTTTCAAGCCAATTTCCAAACCTTTTTTCACCTACAAAATCAGGATACCAATTTACTTTTTTATTAGCTTCTACTATCTTGTCCTTAAATGCTGTAACCTTAATATATAAACTAGGTTTAGAATAGTATACTAATGGTGTCTTACATCTCCAGCAATGTGGATAATTATGTTCCATTTTTTGTTTTTTAAATAATTTATCTTCTTGCGAAAGATACTTAATTATTTCTAGTTCTAATTCAGGATCTACAACTAATCGACCCTTCCATGGGCCTTCAGTATAACATCCATTTTCATCCACTGGATTTACCATTGGTAAATTATATTTTAATCCTACTTCATAGTCATCTTGACCAAAAGCAGGAGCCATATGTACTATACCAGTACCATCTTCCATAGTAACATAATCAGCACATGTTATATAAAAAGCTTTGCCAGGAACTTTCAATATTGGTAGTAATTGTTCATATTCCATATACTCAAGTTCCTTACCTAAATAGCTTTCTACGACAGTATAACCATCACCTAATACTTTATCTGCTAGTTTTTCCGCTACGATAAAATTATATCCTTTAGATAGACATTTTACATATCTTTCATTAGGATTAACACAAGCAGCCACATTAGCAAGTAGTGTCCATGGCGTTGTTGTCCATACTAAAAGATAAGTATTTTCCATTTTTTTTAACTTAAATGGTACCGTTACTGTATTTACTGAAACTTCTTTATATCCTTGAGCAACTTCATGAGAAGCAAGACCAGTACCACATCTTGGACAATATGGTAAAATTTTTAATCCATCATAAATTAATCCCTCATCAAAAAACTTCTTTAAAATCCACCATTCAGTTTCTATATAATTATTATCATAAGTAATATAAGGGTTTTCCAAATCAATAAATTGTCCTAATTCCTCAGTAAATTCTCTAAAAGCCTTTTCATTTTTCCATACTGATTCACGACATTTTTCATTAAATTCTTTTATTCCATATTTTTCAATATCATTTTTACCTTCAAAACCAAGTTCTTTTTCAACTTGAACTTCTACTGGCAATCCATGAGTATCCCATCCTATTTTTCTAACAACACGATACCCCTTCATAGTTTTATATTTACAAAAAGTATCTTTTAGTAATTTTGCTAGTATATGATGTACTCCAGGCATTCCATTAGCGGTTGCGGGGCCATCGTAGAAAACAAAGTTATCTTTTCCTTTGCGATTTTCAATTTGTCTATCATTAATTTTATTAATTCCGCCCCAAGAATCACGGATGCTTTTCTCAACTACACTAACATCTCTTTTATCAAGTTCTTTAAATTTCATATTACCTCTCCTCTACTTATAATTAAAAACACTTATGCTATATATAAGGACGAGATTACCCGCGGTACCACCCTATTTCACATAAGTGCTCTTTTTTCAATATAACGGTATTAACCCGATTCGGTCTACTTATCGACCAAATACATCAGAAGTGATCTATATTATAAAATCTATATAACTTTCCACCACACAGTTACTCTCTATCATATATTTATAATACCGTCTTCCTCTCTTGTTTTACAAATTTCTTTAATTATATAAAATTGTCTTATTTTTGTCAATTATTTTTTCTATATTTATCTTCTTAAATATATTTGATTAGAAAATTTATTTATTTTTTCTTCAACTAAAACACTATTAGCATAGTCAAAAGCTTCGCTAACTAGTGGCTTTAAATCATCTGGTATTTTAGCATAAATTTCTTTAAGTAAATTACTTTCTTCAATATTAATCAATGTTGAAGTAAAAGTTATGCCATTTAAAAAATGTGATAATCTCCACCATAAAATAGTAATAAAATTCCAATTCTTATCTGCCATTAACTCTTTTAATTCTGGCCAACTATTATTATAAAACATCTCTTTTATATAGTCTGGAACGGCCAATTTTTCTTTTTTCAAATTTTTTATTGGTATTTTTATTCTATGAGGAATATATTTTTCTGAATCTATATGATTATATTCTTTTATTTCAGAAATTGGAATTTCCCATCTTTTAGAAATTGCTTCTAAAGAGTCATTAGAGCTATCATATACATAATCTTTAATCATTTCAAAATCATCTGTTAAATGTTGATATAAAATATCTGCCTTATCAATATCAGCAACCAATTGGGTAATTAATGAAACAACTTGCCACTCTGAATCATTTAAAACTGTTTTTCCACTTGCTATATTACTTATATCAATATCACTTAATCCATCTTTATATTTATAATTAAAATTAGGATACAAATGAAAATCTTGATGGTGTAAAATACTTTGTGCTATTATTGGAACGTACCGTGGCTCAACATTAAAATCATTATTTATAAATATGTCATATCCTTCTTCACCATGATTATTATATGGCATATTCATTCTTTGATATATTCTATCATTAAAAGTATTACACCATGTACTTTGTCTAATTCTACCAATATCATGATACAATACAGAAATTTTAATAACTAAACCTAAATCAAACTTTAAACCTAGAATATAGTTTATTTTTATAATCTGTTCAATCATTCTCATTGTATGCTCTACTTTTATATCAATCATCTTAATTCTATGTTTTCTAACAATATCTGATATTCCTAAAGAATCATCTTTAATATCAATACCACTAGCATCCTTTACATCAAAAAAAGCTTTTTTAATCATTTCCTTACAAGCTACAACATAATTTTCATATGATTTATATACTTTATTATATTCCATTTTGTTTTTCCTCTATATTTTATAAGCATCTTCTAATGAAAATTCAACATTCTCATTAATCCAATTTTTCCTTGGTTCTACAGCATCTCCCATTAATATTGAAACCCTTTTTTCAGCAAGAGCTCCATCTATTATATTTACTTTAACTAAATTTCTGTATCTTGGATCCATTGTAGTATCACATAGTTGATCGGCATTCATTTCTCCTAAACCTTTATATCTTTGTACTTTATAATTAGTTTTGTTTTGAGTTGCCGTTCTTAATTCTTCATTGCTCCATAAATATGTATCTTTCCCATTAATACTAAGTTTATATAGCGGAGGCATGGCAATAAACAATCGCCCATTTTCAATAAGTGGTTTCATATATCTATAGAAAAATGTTAGTAACAAACATTGAATATGAGCCCCATCGTCATCAGCATCGGTCATTATGATTACTTTTCCATAATTACATTCTTTTATGTTAAAATCAGAGCCAATACCTGCTCCAATTGTATGAATTAAAGTATTAATTTCTTCATTTTTAAAGATATCTTCTAATTTTGCTTTTTCAGTATTTATTACCTTTCCTCTAAGGGGTAAGATAGCTTGCGTTTTACGGTCTCTTCCTTGCTTTGCTGAACCACCAGCACTATCACCTTCTACTATAAAAAGTTCACACTTATCTCTTTCCTTACTAGTAGCAGGAGTTAACTTACCACTTAAAATTCTCTCTATCTTCTTATTATCTTTTCCTTTTCGAGTTTCCTCCCTGGCTTTTCTTGCAGCTTCTCTTGCTTCTTTTCCTTTTAATGCCTTACCAATTATTTTAGTAGCTACCGCATTATTTTCTTCTAAAAAGAATTTTAATTTTTCAGATACAATAGACTCTACTATTGTTCTTGCTACAGGAGTTCCTAATTTTGATTTAGTTTGTCCTTCAAACTGAAGCATTGACTCTGGTATTTGAATAGAAATTATAGCAGTCAATCCTTCTCTTACATCGGCACCTTCAAAAGATTTCTCTTTACCTTTAATAAAACCATTTTCTTTAGCATAATCATTCAATACTTTTGTAATTGCTGTCTTAAAACCGATTTCGTGAGTTCCACCATCTGGTGTTTTAACATTATTAACAAAAGATATAATATTTTCACTATAACTGTCAGTGTATTGCATTCCTACACTAACATTAATTCTATCTTTACTAGCTTCAAAGCATAAAACTTTATGAAGGGCTTCTTTCCCTTCATTTAAATATTCACAAAAAGCATGAATTCCATTTTCATAACAATATTTTTCTGATCTATTTTCAATTTCATCAACTATTTCAATCGTTAAACCGTTAATTAAAAAAGCACATTCCTGCATTCTTTCACATATTGTCGAATAATTAAAAACAGTTGTTTCAAAAATAGTTTTATCTGGCTTAAATCTAACCGTAGTTCCTGTTCTATTACATACTCCAATTTGTTTTAAAGGAATCTCTACATGCCCACCATTAGAAAATTTTATATAATATTCTTTCTTATCCCTTTTAGTAGTTACTTCCATCCATTCAGATAAAGCATTAACAACAGAAGCACCTACTCCGTGTAACCCCCCAGATACTTTATACCCACCATCTGAAAATTTACCACCGGCATGTAACACGGTATAAATTACCTCCGGCGTGCTTTTTCCAGAAGAATGCATCCCTGTTGGAATTCCTCTTCCTCTATCACTAACACTTATTGACCCATCTTGGTGCATAATAATTTTAATATAGTCTCCAAATCCATTTAAAGCTTCGTCTACACAATTATCTACTATTTCCCAAATTAAATGATGAAGTCCTCTCTTATCCGTAGATCCAATATACATTCCTGGTCTTTTTCTAACAGCTTCTAATCCTTCTAATATTTTTATACTATTTTCGTCATAATTATTCATAATGTATCACTCTTCCCAAGTATAATTTTAACATATTTTATGTTTTTTTTAAATAATTTTACAGTAATTTTACCGAAATATAAATGTTCTTTTTATTAATTATAATGAAAAACTAGAATAAGTTATTATATTCTAGTTATTACTAACATTTTCTTCAATTATTCTTCTTACTCTAGATAAGTAAGATTTATTACTTTTTTTACTGGCATCTTTTAATATAATTGATAATTTATTATCATAATTTTCTAAAGTACTATGATATAGTCTCATTATATCTTTTCTTTTTAATAACTCCGAGTATGGTATACGAAGAGCTTCTTTAACAAAAGATTCAAACTCTTCTCTACTAATATGGTCACTTCCACCTTTTATAAATTGCACTTTGGTAGCACTAGTAGCATTGTAAGGTTCCATTATCAAAGCATATAAGCCATCACCAATGCAATATAAGTAATTTAAATATTCTACTTCCTTATTACTTTGGCTATATGCATACCCAGAATAAATATAATCATAAGATTTAAGAATTTGTAGTCGATCTGCAACAGAAATAATACTATTTACTCTTTCTGCTTTATGATTGTCCCCAATTACTGTCCTTCTAATTATTGTACTACTTTCTGGCTTAACATATTTTATTGCTGATTCTTCAGTTTCAGAATCTGCTTTTAATGTTTCCTTATAATATTTATTACAATAATCTATATAACTAATACACATGTTAGCAGTATTTTTTAGTTCTTTTTCATATGGTGATAAAGTAATAGTAGCTCTTTCAGACAATTTTTTATCTCTTAAATAACTAATTATTTCATTAATAACCTTTTCTTCTTTTCTCTTTACTCTTTCTACGATTGCGGATTCTCTTATTTTTTTCCCTGATATACTATAATCTATTACAGCATCATCTGGTAAAATTATTAATCTTGTCTTACCATTTCTTGCATATACTATTAGTTTTAATTCTCCATTACCTTCTAAACTAAAAATATATTCTGAAAAATTCCTTTCATATTCACATTTTGGCAATACTTTATTTAACTCTTCTAAAACAATTTTGTTAAAACTATCAGGAAAATATGAACTACTAATATATATATTTTCAAATGGAATTCCAAAATCTCTCATATAAAGAGAAACCCTATTAATTATTGAAAACATTCTAACCCCTTCTTTCAAGCCGTATATAATAGCATACTTTTGTTCTTGTGTCAAGCATTTTTATTAAATTAAAAAAACACCAAATAATTATATAAATGGTATTTTAAATATAACTGTTACTCTTTATTCTATTTAATCTGTTTACTGATACTTTAACACTTTGATACTCTGCGTTTATTGTACCTAACACTTGAAAATTAGTAATTATTTTTCCGTAATAAGAATATATAAGTAAAACTGTACCAATCTCCATTCTTCCCATACTTACTAAATAAATGGCATACATAATTACACCATATCTACAAAATTCTAAAAAACCTAAAACTAAATATATCATTCCATTGACAAATAAGTTAAATTTAGCATTACTTTTTAAATATTTAATTGTACTTTGAATGAAACTATTATCTTTTATTTTTTTCTTTCTTTTTAAAATATCATAGATATTATGAATAGTAATCGTTTTATAATCTAAATCATCTTTTCTATTTTTATTTTCAATTTCTATTTTAGAACCAAAATAAATAATTATAATCATCATAAATATAGAAATAATTAAAGTTATTAAAAATATATAAAAATCTATTGATAAAAAATACATATAAATAATTAAAAATTCTATTATTTGAATAATCCTTGTAACTGAATTACCAATAAATGTTCCTATAATATCAATGTCATTATTAATAATATTTGTATACTCTCCTAAAGTAACATCCGATACATTAGCTTCAGTTACTAAATTAGTATATTCTAAATACAGCTTATTATAATAATCATACCAAGATTTTTGATTGAAATAACTCCATAAATAATATAAAAGGGATAAAATCAATGTGACAACAACTAATTTAAAAGCTATATTATACTCTAAACTAGTAGCATGATTAATACTATTAGTCCAGTATACTGGTATTATCAAAAGTAATCCTTGTAAAACAACCGAGTCAATTGTTTTTCTAATTAATTCTTTTTTCGTTCTTTTAAGTATTGTCACTATATCCATTTTATCACCTTTTATTTATTCAAAATCGATATAGTCTCCATTATTTAATTGATACATTTTTGCATCTGTTTTATCAATATGCAATTCTAATTTATAATTATCACCCATTTTAATGTGAACATTATCCATTATTTTTCCATTAGCCATAACTCTTACTATATCGTTATTATTATGACCAATATTATCAAATTTATTACAATGAATATGCCTTGTAGCCTTTATGCAACAATTTTTTTTATAAATTTTTCCACAAGGCCCTTCTATCCAAATGCTTTCACTTCCTTCTAAATCTCCAGAATCTCTATATGGAGGATCAATTCCTAATAAATTAGCGTCGTCGTTTGATATCTCTACTTGTGTATAATTTCTTAACGGTCCTAAAACTCTAACATACGGAAATTCATACTTTTCTGTACTAATCTTAACAACCTCTTCACAAGCATATTCACCTGGTTGAGATAAATTATTTCGCTTTTTAAACTCATAATCTTTACCAAATAAAATATCTCTATCTTGCTTACACAAATGAATATGCCTATTAGATATACCAACTGGTATTTTCATATAATCACTCACTTTCTATATTATTTTAACATACCAACTAAAGAAAGTAAATTATTGCTAATTAAAAATATGAGTAATAAATATTAACAAATAAAATATATTATATTGAAAGGATGATTATATGAATGGAAGTTATTATAATAATACATTCCCTGGTACTGGTTTAAACAATAACACAATTCCTAATCAACAATCAGTACCATCTTATCAAGATCAATATGGCTTGCAAGATGAACAGTCATTTATTGAAAATATTTTAAGACTAAACCGTGGAAAAAAAGCAAGATTACATGTAACTGTTCCAGGATCTATTGAATGGCAAGATCGAGTATTTGATGGAATTATTGAACAAGCTGGAAAAGATCATGTTATCGTATCTAATCCACAAACTGGTGAATGGTATTTAATTTTACTTATATATCTTGACTTTGTTACTTTTGAAGAACCAATAAATTATAATAAGCAATTTTATCAGTAAAAAATACTTGTTAGAATAATTAATACATGTTATAATTAACATAGGTGGTAGATGTGAATATATTTTTAACTGTTTTATTTATAATTATACTTATAATTATTTTAGTTTCAATTGCCTATGTTTGTTTTTATAATAAAATTAATGAAACAATAATTAGAGTTGATGAAGCGGAATCAAGAATCGATAATAACCTTAGAACTAAATTTGATTTACTAAATCGTTGCGTATCTTTATTTAAAAATATCATTGAGTTAGATGACAACGCTTTTAAAGATATAGTTAAATTAAGAGCTAGAAAAATTAGTAATTTTGATTTAGATCGTATTTTAGTAAATTCTTATAATGAATTTTTAAGTATATATGATGCTAATAAAAAATTAAGAGAAAATGATGAAATATATAAAGCAGCCAAACAATTAGTAATAATTGATGAAGAACTTAATACTTTAAGAGATTACTATAATGCTAATATTACTAAATATAATAAACTAATTAAAAAATTTCCAACAAATATAGTTGCAGAAATAAAAAAATACAAAGAAAGGCCTTTTTATGATCTAAAAGATCGAACTGATGATGATTATGAAGATTTTAAATTATAAATCTTCTTTTTTTATTTTATATGATATAATATATCTAGGTGAAGATATGAAAAAGATGTTATTTATTTTTATTATTGTTTTATTAATATCGGGGTGTGATAAATCTGAAGTTTCTCAAATAAACTTACAAGAACAGCTAGAAATAAATGTTAATAGTTATAAAGATGATAATCCTATTAAAGTTGGATTATATGAAAATGAATATTTAGTAGAAGAATATCATACAAAACTTACTAATATGAAAGACATAGCCGTATTTAATATTTACTATACGAATGAAAAAATATTAGAAAATAATTATATTAAATATAATTGGAATAAATATTATAATACATATGATAATATTGATAAATATAAAATTGGTTTTATTATTTCTTTTGAAGCAGATGGAAAACATTATAACGAGCAAATAACTACTCCAGATTGTGAATTTTTATTTGAACCATATATTTATATATATTTATATGATGATATTCATCAAGAAGATGGAACATGGTATTCTCATTTATTACCAAGTGAATTTAATGATAATACAATTTTTTCTTCAATTAAATTATTTATGGCCGATAAAGCTACATATATCACTTCGCCAATTACTTTATCTGTCTTTACATATGATGAAGATGATTTCAACCAAGATAATAAATATATTGGAAATAGTATCTATACTATTGAAATAACTACTAATTAATATTTTATATTGCAAAGAAAAATCTTTCTTTGACTTTTATCAAGAAAGATTTTTTATTATGAAATAGTTATTAAATAATTATATTCATTTGCATGTCTTATTTCATCTGTCATTATAGACATAAGCAATGTATAACTATCTTTAGTAGGCATTGCTCCCATTATCTTTCTATACTTTGTTACAGCTGATAATTCTCCAAATAAAGCTTTCTTTAAATTATCTTTATAATTCATATTAGTATTTATATTTCCTATTTGATTATTTACTGGTAAATATTCATTAGTAAATTCATAATATAAGTTTCTCAATATTTGATTGTGTCTTCTTTCATCATCGCGAATGCCTCTTATAATATTTTTTTCTTTTTCACTCGGAGCTTGATTTATTATTGTATTATAAAACATCTCATCTTCATATTCATCGTTGACCGAACTTTTAATAAGATTTATTGCTTGGGTAAATGTAATTAATTCCTCACTATTTGTTTGTCTATTAACATTATTAGATAAGCTATTTACTTTATAATAATTTGGATACATTACTACTCCTCCTCATTTTATAATATGTAAATATGAGTAATAAGTTTAATTTTTTTATGGCTATTCCCTAAATATTAAAAAAATTAGTATACACTGTATACTAATAATTTTTAAATCTAAGATAATTTATTTATCAATTCATCATATTGCTCTGATAAACTATTATTATTAAATTCTATATATTCGCCATTTATTTCCCATGAATCAGGATTATTGGCTAATAAATTTATAACTTCTTCAGAGATATCTAACAACTCTATTATATCATTAATAGAATTTTCAACTGTTTTATCATCATTTTCTGATTCTATATCACCAACAAATTCATCCTTATATAAATCAACATAATAACTATCTAAATTTTTATTTTCAATATAAGACATTGCTTTTTCTTCAGTAAAAAATTCATTATATTTTTGCTTACAATTTTCTAATTCATTTCTAGTAGTTTCGATATACTTTTTAGTTTCAATAAATTCTTTACCATCTTCTAAATAATTATTAGCTGTTAATATAGTTACTAGCCTTTCATCGCTTAAAATTTCCGCAATCTTTAAACTATTATCAAAATTATCCTTTAGATATTGTTTAAATGCTTCCTCTACTTTTGCATAATCATCCTTAGTCACTATTTTATCTAGTCTCTCATATATCTTATCAACATCAATATTTTCTTGATTAGTCATTTCATATATTTCATCAAGCTCTTTCTTTAATTTTTTTTCTTGATTTAAATCAACAACAACATAATATGCAATAAGACATATAAATAATAGCAAGATAACTCCAAGCACAATTAAAATTTTCTTTTTCATTTTTCCTTTATCCTTTCTTTAACTTTATAAAACAGGTATTGCCTGCTTATAACAGCCTAAAATCTAATTATTAATTTTATGATATTAAATATGATATAATTTTAATAATTTAGATATTTTAATTATACTATAAAATTAGAAATTTTAAAATAAAAATATACATTGATTTCTGTAAAAATTTGTCCTAATTATATATACTATTCTTTTTTCGTTTTTTTATTTATTTTATGATATAATTTTAATAGAGGTATCTCATATGAATAAAAAAATTATTAAAATATAATATTAATTATAAGCAGTTTAATTATTGCTTTATATTTATTTTTGTTTCCTAGTATGCAACCAGTTAATTCAAATTTATTATTTGAATTAGGTAATAAGTATGACTGTGTTTTTGAAAATGGAAAAGACAAAACTGTTCTTAATTCTGAATATGAAGAATATTATGTTTCTAAATATAATTCTTGCCCTATAAATATTAGTTATATTAAATCTAATAATTCAGAACAACTTTTAAATATTTATAAATATTATGCGAATAAGGTTGCTAACAATTTTAATATTTCAGGTAAGACAAATATTAATATAAATTTAGGAACTAAATTTTATGATAGAGAACCAAGTGGTAATTATTTTAAATCAGTGACTTTATTTGAAGACACTATTTTATTTATTATCTGCTCAAAAGAATATAGGCATACGGCACTAAGTGCAAAAAAAGAGTTGGGATATTATTATGAACCGAAGTGGAATATGTTAATTTTATTGTTTGTTCCAATTTTATTATTCTTTATATATAATTATTTGATTCCTTCAAAAAATCTTAAAAAGTAAGTTAGAAATTTTCCTAACTTACTTTTTAAAGCTCTAACTACAATTTAACACAACATTCAAAGACAAATCACTTTTTTGTTTGTTCCTCTTTCATATTTGCTTTTTTTATAACTTGCTAATTAAATTTTATAAAGTTTATAATTTGAACAATAAAGACCAGATTTTCCCCTTTAAACATATTGGCTACTATTTCGTAAGCGACTTTATTATGTTCTTATAAAACTACATCTTTATTTTGTTCTTCTATTATTCCTCCTTTTCAAGAACATCATTTAATTTTTTATAATGTTCCTCCTTCATAAAGTTATCTATGTAATTTAATTGTAAATATTTCCTAATGAAATTTTTATCATTAGTATTTACCATTTTATTAATGACTCTATCTACAAGTGTTAAATCATCATCATATAAAGTACTTAATAATTCTCCAATGTAGTATTCATCTCTAACTTTAATAAAAAAGTCTTCTACTTTTTGAATATCTTTATTCTTTATAAAATCAAAAGCTAATCTCCAGGCTTTTTCTCTTGAATCTGAATTTATACATTCATTAACCATTTCATCAAACCATTCTTGTGTTATATCAGGAATATTTTCTATATATATGTATTGTGTTAGCATATCTAACATTTGTTTAGGTGTTATGTTTTTTAATTCATTTTTAAATAATTCTGTTTCTTCTAAGACATCTTGAATTTTAGAAAATCTAACATATTCTCCAAACTTTTTAATTAAAATTTCAACTTTATTTATAACTTTATCTATTTCATCTTTTTCTAATGGGTATTTATCTTTTAATTTGTTTAATTCATCAACCAACTTATCATCTTTTATAAATTCATTTGAATATTTAAAATCTAACTCAAACATAATGACCTCCTGATATTGTAAATACAATTACATTATAATATTTATTTCATTTTTTTACATTGTTTTATAGAATTTATCAATTAAAAAGCAGAGTAATCATTTTTGGTTCCTACCTATATTTATTCTAATATTTCAAGTTCATAATCTAAATATATACTTAATTTTTCAAATTCTTCACTTTCTATATACAATTTTAATTTAAATTGCGTCTTATTTATTCTAATAATACTACAAGAGTATTTTTCCCTTATCATAGAATACCAACCTTTTTGGTCTTCGTAACTTAAATCACTAATATAGTTATTAATATTTATTTCTTTATTTAATGGATATTCATTTAATAATTCTTTAGAAATGGTTGTTTCTATGCATAAATATATTTCATTTGATATAGAAAAACAAATAAATGGAGATTTCCCACTTCTTTTACCTTTTGTACTAGATACGAAAAAATTATTCCAAAAAATTTTAACATCGAAGTTTTTAATTTCCTTATTATTTATTTTTAACATGAGTAATCATCCCTAATACACTATCTTAATTCTATTTAAATTATCTGAAATATTCTCATAATTATAAAAAATTACTAAACATTTTTTTGATGAAGATGAAATATTTTTATTTTTTTGCAATTTTCAGAATGAATTATATAAAAATACAACTTTAAAAACTACCATTCTATTTCATCGTCTAACATTTATAATAAATTTATTAACAAACTGATTTAGATATCAATATTTAAATCAGTTTAATTTGCATAAAAATGGCGTCCTTGGGCAGATTTGAACTGCCGACTTATCGCTTAGGAGGCGATTACTCTATCCTACTGAGTTACAAGGACAAAAATAAATGAATTGTTATATAATTATATCATTTATAATTTAAAATGTAAATCAGTCTGTTATTATTTCATTTACTTTTTGATCGAATGAATCGTGTGGAATATTTTCTAAAATGCATTCTTTAAAACATAGTCCAATTGAATATACTTTATTTTTTTTATAAAATTTGTCATAGTATCCTTTTCCATAACCGATTCGATAACCATCTTTTGAATAACAAATACCTGGAGTAAGTGATATAGTATTCTCAAAGTCAGTTACTATTTTATCAGTAACTGGTTCTAAAATATGGTATTTTCCTTTTTTTAAATCATCAATACTATTAATATAGTAAAAATTCATTTCATTATTTTCTATTTTTGGAACAGCTACCAGTTTTTTATCTAAAAAATATTTTATAATTTTAATAGTATCTACTTCATTGTTAAAAGATATATATATCAAAATAGTTTTAGCAGACTTAATTCTATTATTTTGAACTACTTTATAATAAATTTTATTATTTAATTCATCTTTATTAATAATATTTTTTCTAATATCTAAATATTTTTTCCTTAATTCTTCTTTCATAAATTTATTATAAAATAAAAATCTAGAAATTACTAGATTTTTTTATCATAGAAAAAAGATAATATTCTTTTAGCTTCAAATGGATTAAATTTTTTAGATGCAGAAATAGGATTAGTATTTTCACTAGATGTTTGTTGATTTATAATTGAAGATTCAAGATTAACCAAAGAAGTTATTAATAAGTGTAATTGTTTAAAAGAATCTCTATAATCTTTTTCTGAAAGAATAATATATGGGAATCTTTTATTATGCTCATTTAATATTAATCCCATTAAATATAATATTTCAAATAATTCTATTTGACTACCATTTTCTATATATTCACTTATGACCGTTTTTGAAAAATCCTGATTCATTGCTTTTTTCATTAAATTATACATAATAAATGAAGCAGAATGATTTTCTTTATTGGCTATGTTGCTTAAAGTCATTCCAAAAGTTAATGTAATTAACTCAAAATCATCTGAGGATTGCTCTACGAATCTTGCATTCTCATCAAACATTTTTATAAATCTTTTTGAAATTTCTAATGCAATACATTCTTCTAACAAAAGCCATCCATAATTTACTAGCACTTCTATCATATATCTATTTTCTCCAAGTATGCTTGAAAATGTTTTACTAAAATTTAAAGTATCTTCTGTTCTAAAACTTAATATCTGTTTAGTTAGCGCATAAAACAACAAATATCTAATCTCATTATCTGAATAGTTTTTACTTTTCAAGAAAAAATCTTGGTTTATTAAAACAGCTCCTTCAAAACTTGCAACTTTTGATACTGTATTTGTTACTTTAATTAATTTTATATCACCAAGTGATTTTATTGCCCTTTCTAAATCATAATTATTGTAAGACATAATTGTAAAAAAATCTTTAATATATCCTACAAGCTGACTTGATATTTCACTAGCTTTAGTAGAAAAATTGCCACTATTCGATAGATATTCTTTGGTATTCATGTAAATTTCTTCAATAAATTTTGTTATTTGTTCATCGAAATTACTTTTATAACTACTACCCATTAACCTGACTCCTTTATTTTTCAATCATATTTAATAAATTAATCTTAAATATATCCTTTTGAGAGTGACTTTTTGATATCATAACCCCTTTATATGTCGTTAATTCTTCTTGATGCCCTTCAGTTAATATATCATTAGGTGTAAGATCATCTAGCATAACAATTTTTTGATTATAATAAACTGAATAATGCAAAACAATATCTCCATGAACTTTATTAAACATCATATCAGTTGGTAATTTCAATTCATACTTAGTTACATTTTCTTTTGAATCATTATTAACAACTACTCCTAAAAAATCACCATCACGCAAATTAGGATAAAATTCAAATAACAATTTTTTATATGTTAATTTATTATATTTTTTTATTGCTCTCTCTTTCTTTTTAAATTCATTTTCGTTTAAATATTCTAAAATATAATTATTATTCATGAGAAAGCCCCCCTTTTAGTTAATACTATTTGTTTTTTCTTTTTACTTTTGATTTTCCCATTCTGCTACCTTTATATATTTCTTGATTAAGTTCTACTTTTTGTTGTAATCCTAAATATATTTTATATTGATGAAGTATTTTTTTTAATTCACTTATACTTATTTTATCCATAGAGTTAACACTAAATTCGCTTTCTGCCAATCCTCTACTAGCCAACTCTTTTTCGGCATCTAAAATTTTAGTGCTTTCTTTATTAATGCCTGACAAAATATTTTTATCATTTTTAGCAGCTTGTTCAATATCTTGTAAATTTTTTAAAAAAGTTTCATAGATAGTAAAGACATTCCTTTTTGATGAATTAATTGCACTGTTTAAACCAATCCCTGTAACTCCCAAAGAAACAGCACCGAAGGCCGTCAAAATAAGTGGATCTGTCACAGTGCCAGAAGTAACACAGAAAATAAATGACCCAATAGCACTAAGTATTAATCCTATTAAAGTAGTATTTATTTTTTTATTTGAAAAGATTAACCTCTTGTTGTTAATAATTTTTAAGTATTGGTCTTCTATTCTTTTATACATTGCTTTTAAATTTTCCCTAGTCAACTCATATTCACATCTTATTCCCCCTGAATATGTTACAGTGAATTTAGAACTATTTTTAGGATTAACATCTATACTAGTTATATATGATTCTGGATTTTCAAAAAATTTGGAATAATCATTCATAAATACATCCCCTTTCTTGGTTTGAACGTATATACTAACATATATTTAACAATTTGTCAATTTTCACCTCTATATAAACAAACTTATGTATGGTTTTTGTTTAATTTATTTATATAAATAATACTAATAATTAAGAGTAAAAGGCCAGCTAATAATAAATAAATATTATACCCCTTAATAAATATACTAGTAAAATTTGCTGATATATGAATAAGTATTGGATAAATTATATTTTTGCTTCTTTTATATATTATTGATAATACTAATCCTAAAATAAAAGCATAAGTAATGGCTATAATATTGCTATGTAAGATTGCGAAAACAAAAGTTATTAAAATAATTGCCATTTTTTCTTGATATACTTCTTTAGCTTTTTTTAATGAAACATATCTAAATAGAATTTCCTCAAATATAGGTCCTAAAATAGAAGAATATATAATTAAAAGTATTAATGGCATTTCAATCAATGTTTTTTTTTCTTGAAAATTAATTGTTAGCATATTATATACTAATGATATTGATATACCTACTGGAATCATTAAAAATAATAATTTATTTGTCTGCTTTGTTTCTTTAACATAATTTTTTTTATATAAGTATATTGTTAGTGGAATTATTGCTAAAGTCATACCCATAACGATATACTTCTCTACATAGGCTAAATTATCTAATGCTGTATTATTTATATATAAACAAAATATCGTAAATATAATAGTAGTTATATATATTATTAGGTAACTAAAAATAATATTTTTTAATGCATAAAATAAGTTTCTCATAGAATTCTCCTTTATACTAGATATATAAATAATTATATAATATATTGTTATAAAATACTATCTTTTATTTATAAAACATGTTATAATTATTTAAAATAGAGGTGAGTATTTATGAACTATTATAGTGGTATGATAATCAGTAAGAATGATAAAAATACTATATATAGTGCTAATTCTATAGATAATAACTGTAGTGTCAAAGAATATTATATATGTATTCCAAATAGTATAAATAAATGCTCCATCTGTATTAAACTATCTAGTAATAGTTCTAATTTAAACGAAAAAGAATCAATAATAGCTGAATTTAATAAATTACTCCTAAATGATAACAATGATTCTATAATTTATATAATACCAGTTTTGCCTAATAATCTAGTATTAAATGAATTTAATATAGGTGACGATAAATTATATAATGAATTAATTAATTCTATTATTAGTATTTGCAATGATGTTTTTAACATAATGATTAAAAATAATGTTTTGATTGAGCAATGTATATATTTTATGATTTCAAGTGAATACGATAAAAGTTTTTTTGATTGGGTTGACGGTACATTTACACCAAGTAATTCCGCTTATAGAAATCTTTTCCAAAGTGTTAATATGAAAACATCTCTCAAAAATACAGATAATTCTATCATGTTTGATGATACGACTACAGGAGGAAATAGTGGTAATTCCCTTAGTGGCGGAGAACAAGCTCCAACATACGGAAATAAACCTAAAGTTAAAATTCTTATTCCAACTGGCAAACATGGTTTTAGTAATATTTATTCTCTATTTTTAATTATTGTTTTATCCTTAATAGTAGGAATAGGCTTTGCATATGTTATTATAAAGTAAAAAATTCACTTCATATAGTGAATTTTTATATTACTATGCATAATATTATTGTCATTACTAAAGCAATTCCAAGTAAAATTAATTTAACTTTAGCAGCATACTTTCTATTATATTTTAATTTAATTGTTATCTTTTCTATAAGTTTATTTATAAATAATTGTCCTATTATTAATGATATAATTACTGAAGCTTCTGGAAAAACAAATCGCATAGCTATACTAATTAAAGCTAAAATTACTCCATATATATTTTGTGATATGTTAATAGTTGGTGTAGATGTTGAATCTGTCAAACCATATACACTTAAAAATAATATATTACCAGTAGTTAATTGAAAAAATAAATAATATATATTCATACCTTTAACTAATCCTATTATTAGCATAATAGTAGAAAAAGTTAGTACATATGAAAATACTAAATTATATTTAATTGCCTTTTTATGAAATAAGTAAAAAAACATTATCATTGAAACAATAGGACTTAAATAATATGATCCAAATAAATATGAAGTAATAGTTCCATTAGATTTTATTAATGCTTCATATGAACCAATATACCCCATATTTTTTAATATTTGAAGTGGAGTATCTATATCTTTAAAAAAATAATTATAAATAATTATTAAAAGTATACCATATATAGAACATGAAATATTGATGTTTTTTATTATTTTCTTTACAATAAGTGAAAAAATTGTTGCTAATATAATTACTAAATAGTTAGTGTTATATCCTACTAATACAATAATTGTCGATATAGAAATTAAACTAGTTATATTTTTTATTTTTTTCTTTTCTTTTATATTCAAAATATAGGTAGTTATAATAGCCGTCATAATACTAATAATTAATGAAATAACTATATGTATAACATTTACAGGTTCTTTAATAATTAAATTATAAATAACTAAGAATATTATAAAGGCTATCAAAGAATAAAAATACGAATTTTGCATTTTACTAACACTGTTATTTGACTTAACATACGTTTTATTTGGAGTAGAAAAATTAGTCATGTTCTTCCTCCTTTATTTTTTTTATAATATCCCTTATCTCTATTTTCGCTGGACATACGTAAGAACAAAGTCCACAACCAACGCATTTATCAATGTGTAAATCTTTACTTATATTTCTATTTGATATAATCATGGAGGGGATTAAACCTCTTGGGCACACTTCAGAACATTTACCGCATTTAATACAAGGGTTTATTTTCTCTTCTTTATTTTCTAACACTAAAATACAATTTAAATCTTTAGTCACTATTAATTCATCGCTAGGTATTGACTTTCCCATCATTGCACCGCCCGCTATTAATACGGGATTTTTAAGTTTATTATATTTTTCAGTCTTTAATATAATTTCACTTAAATTAGTGCCAATTTTTACACGATAATTAGCCGGATGCTTTATTCCTTCTCCAGAAATAGTAACAGTTCTTTCTATTAATGGTTTTTGATATTTAAGCATTTCATATATTGCATAAATTGTTGATACATTATTAACAATAGCCCCTACCTCTATAGGAATTTTATCATATGATAGCCCTAAAATAGATGATACTAAAATTCTTTCGTACCCACATGGATAAGCATCTAACATAAAATACAGCTTTATATTTGGATATGAATTAATATATTTTGATATCTTGTTAATAACTTTTACATTGGTTTCTTTAATAGCTATGTATGCACAATCAATATCCATAATCTCTAATATGGCATCTATTGCCTCCAATATTTCTTGTGGTTTGTTATACATAATTGAACTATCAGCACTAGCATAAATTTCGCATTCAGTTCCATTAACAATCAAGCAATTAATTTTTTTATCATTATTATATTTTATATAAGTTGGAAAATCTGAGCCGCCCATTCCGGTAATGCCATTATGTGCTAGCATATAAATAAACTCTTTTTTGTTATATTTAGTAATATCTTTTTTCTTCCCAACTTTATTTAAAAATTTTTCCTTAAAATCATTTTCAATCACTATACAATCAACTAAATTCCCATTAGAAATATATTTTTCTGAAAAACCTACAACAGTACCACTAACAGTAGATAAAAGAGGAATATCAGAAGTTATATTTTTACCAATTACTTGACCAATACATACATAGTCCCCAACTGATACTGTTGGTTCATATTGATAACCTAATTTACTCTCCAAAGGCAAATATATTACTTGAATTTTCAAATCATCAACTACTTTTTTTGCCGGACTTATTTTATAATCTTCAATACTTACCATTTTTCTTCTCCTTTACCTATATATGTTCTTATTATACAATAAAAATATGAATTATTAAAGGTGGTTAATATTATTTTTTTACAAAAAAATGATAAATATTAAATATAAAGACAATTTACTAAAGCAAATTGTCTTTATAATTCATCTCTTTTAATATAATTATTAATAATTTTAATTAATTCATCTTTTTTTAATGGTTTTATCAATATATCATTAAATCCCATTTTTATATATTCTTCATTATACTCATACTTATTATCTTTACTAAGTAATATTACTGGTATATTAAAATTACGAAAACTTTTAAATTTTTTTAATAATTCTTCTCCACTTATTTGACTTAAACTCTCATCAAGTAAAATTAAATCATAACGATTTTTAATCTTTATTTTTGCAAGAGCCTCTCTTCCTGTTAAAACAGACTCTATTACTATATCTGTTCCTTTTAAAAGTTTTTCTATTATTTTTATACTTGATTCATTATCATCTACTACTAATATTTTTTTATCATTGTATATTTCATAATATTTTTTCTCTTCTTTATCTTCTAAATCAATTCTTTGATCAAGAACTATTTTTATTTTTGTCCCAATTCCATAGTTAGATGTTAGTATCATTGTTCCGTTCATAACTGTTAACATCTTATATGCTTGAGAAATATTTTTATTATCTATTTTAACTCTTTCTAATTCATCACTACGAATTCCCATGCTAGAATCTTCTATTGTAATAACCAATCTACATATATCATTTTTAATGATTGTATTTACATTAAATTCTACGAATCCCTTATTAGTATTAGCAACACTATATGAAAGTAATAAACTAATTACTTTTTTTAAGTTAATAGAATCCCCAAATAAAGTATTAGGAATATTGTGTTCAATATTTGTCCTAAAATTAATTGCTTTATTTTTACATATATCATTATAACTACTAATTAAAGTTCTTAATAGTAATTTTAAATCGTACTTACTATTATATAT